>NZ_CP043498.1:2872500-2952500 GCF_009498215.1 Rhizobium grahamii
TAGGCGAAACTACAAATTTGCCGCGCAGGCGAAAATCGAAGGCGGCAGACTTAACCACGGTCGGTCCCGGGCCGCAAGATGTACGTACCCCATTTCTGACGTCACGAACGATCTGCCTCCATCACAAAGCCGGGACCGGCACGCTTTCGACGCTATGCGATGGACATCAAGCCGTGCCGTGTTACTGTTTCCGAACCAGGAGGTTGGCGCATGACGCGGCGTCTGGCAGCAATCTTGGACGCGGATGTCGTCGGCTTTTCCCGGCTGATGGGACTTGACGAAGCGGGCACCTTTGCGTGTCTGAAGGCGCACAATAGCGACATCATCGTCCCCAGCATCCTCAGCCACCATGGTCGCGTCGTAAAGTTCGTCGGCGATGGCGTGCTGGCGGAATTTGCGAGCGTCGTCGACGCCGTCGCCTGTGCCGTCGATATCCAGAACGCCCTGCTCCAACGCAACGAGCCGACGGAACCCGAGCGGCGCATGAGATGGCGTATCGGCATTCATGTCGACGACGTGTTGGCCCAGGACGACGATATCTTCGGGGATGGCGTCAGCATAGCCGCAAGCCTGCAGGCGCTGGCACCGCCGGGCGGCATATGCATATCCCAGCAGGTAAACGACCAGATCCGCTCGAAGCTCGAGTTCAGGGCGGTCGACTTCGGCAACCGCCGGTTTGAAAACATCGAACGGCCGATACGCGTTTGGCGATGGGTCGCCAAGGAAAATACACAGCCTGCGTCTCCCGCCGCGCCGCGCGAGGAGACCGCGTTGCCGGCGCGCAACCGTCCATCGATTGCCGTGCTGCCATTCACCAACATGTCCAGCATCGAGGGACAGGAGCATTTCTCGGATGGGTTTACCGATGAGCTGATCGGCACCCTTGCCCGCTGTCGCTGGCTGCTTGTCGCGGCCCGCAACTCGTCCTTCAGCTACAAGGGGCGTCAGGTGAACATCCAGCGCGTCGCCGAGGATCTCGGCGTCAAATACGTGCTCGAAGGCAGCGTCCGCCGTGCCGCCGATCGCGTCAGGATCACCGCACAGCTGCTGAACGGCACGGACGGGACGCTTCTCTGGGCGGAGCGATACGATCGCACCCTGGCGGATATTTTCGAGGTGCAGGACGAGCTTGCCTCCGAGATAACAGGCACCGTCGAGCCCGAGCTTGGCGCCATCGAATTCGCGGCGCTTCGCGGACGCGCCGTTCTCGACATGAATGCCTGGGAAATCTACCTGAAGGGCCTGTGGCATCTCTACCGCTTCACGCTCCCTGACCTGACGATTGCCAAGGCTCTGTTCGAACAGGCAATCGGCGCCGATCCCGGCTTTGCGCAGGCGCAGGCGCGGCTCGCCTATGTGCATATTCAGCTTGGATGGTACGGCTCCCTCGACGAGCGCGCTGACCGGATATGCGAAGCGATCGAGCTTGCCGAACGCGCGATCGTGTTGGACCAGAAGGAGCCCGCGGCCCATCTTGCGCTTGGCAGGGCGCTGGCGCTCGACGGAGCGACCACCGCCGGCATTGCCCATCTTCGCAACGCGACCGAACTTGACCCGAGCTTTGCGCAGGCGCACTTCGCGCTCGGGCAGGCACTCTGCTACGCCGATCACCCGGAACAGGGCATTCCCGAGATCCGCGAGGCATTCCGGCTGAGCCCCCGCGACCCGCATCTCTGGACGTTTCATAACATGCTCGCGATCGCCAGTTATCAGATGGACGACATGAAGAGTGCTGCCAGGGCAGCACGCGCGGCACTCCGCTCCCCGAATGTCACATTCTGGCCGGCCATGGCTTTGGTTGCGATCCTTGGGCGCCAGGGACGACTGGAGGAGGCGCGAGAAGCGGTCTCGCGGCTCCATCGCTTCCGCCCCGGAATGACATGCGCCGACGCCCGGCGCGAATTCTATTTCGGCGACAATCCTGTCATGGGCAAAGCCTTCATCGACCGTTTCGTCGCCGATCTCGATGCCGCCGGTCTGCCCGAATAAGGTGCGAACTATCGGCAAGAAAAGGCGCCCATCCTGTCGAACGGGCGCCCGTGTTGGCTTTATCGGATCAGAACGGAGAATCCGGGAAGTAGAAGTCCTTGGCGTTGTCCTTCGTGACCAGCGTCGCGTCGAGGACGAAGGTGCCGCGAACCGGAACCTGGTCGTAGAGGCCAGCTGCCGTCAGTTCCATGGCGGTACCAACCATTGCCGGCGGATAGAGAACGTCGACCGGGATCATCTTGTCGCCGTCCATGACCTTCTTGACCATGTCCTTCGAGCCGGCGCCGGCGACGACATACTTGATGTCGGTGCGCTTGGCCTGCTCGATCGCCTGCAGCACGCCGACGGCCATGTCGTCATCCTGGCACCATACGACGTCGATCTTCGGATACTTCGTCAGATAGTCCTGCATGACCTTGAAGGCGTCGTCGCGGTTCCAGTTGCCGTACTGGCGGTCGAGAACCTTGACCTTGGAGCCGGCAATGCCCTTGTCGAAGCCGTCCTGGCGCTGCTGGTCGATCGGGATCGGCAGGCCGCGGATGATGACAACTTCAGCGTCCGGCGTCTGAGCTGCGATGTACTTGCCAGCGACTTCGCCGAGCGCCGGGTTGTTACCGGCGACGTAGAGATCGCGCACGGAATCGTCGTTGGTCGAAGGTGCACGGTCGACGAGCGCGACGTACTTGCCCTTGCCCTTGACTTCCTTGATGGCGTTGACGAGCGGATCCGGATCGGACGGCAGGATGACGAGCGCATCGATGCCCTGCGTATCAAGGTCCTGCACGGCGTTGGCCTGGCTGGCGGCATCCGGCGAGGTCTTGACGATGACGTTAAGGCCCGGATGCTCTTCCATCAGCTTCTTGGCGATGCGTTCGGCATGAAACACCACGCCGGAGGTCCAGCCGTGGTCGGCGGCCGGAATGGACACGCCGATAGTGAATTTCTTGTCCTGTGCGTATGCGGTGCCCGCCAGTGCGACGGCCGCAACCGCAAGACCCAACACGAGTTTGCGCATGCTATTTCCTCCCATAAACGTCAGGGACTTCTCCTACCCGTCAACCGGACGCCCTGTGATCCCGGCCAATTCCTGGAGCCAGTCCGCTTACGATTTGCGGACCAGCGAGCGCTGTACCAGCATGGCGATGATGATGATCGCACCCTGGATCGCGCCGATGAGATACTCGCTGATGAAGTTCGACAGCAGCATGATGTTGCCGACGAGCTCGAGAATGAAGGCGCCGCAGATCGTGCCCCATACACGACCGGCACCGCCCTTGAGGGCCGTGCCGCCGACGACGACGGCGGTGATCGCCTGCAGTTCCCAGAGGATACCCGTCGTTGCCGAGGTCGAGCCGAGACGCGGCACGTAAAGCAGCACGGCTATGGCGACGCAGAGCCCCTGGATGACGAAGGCGATCGTACGCACACGATTGACGGCGATGCCGGAGTAGCGCGCGACATCGCTGTTGGAGCCGACTGCAACCACATGCCGGCCGTAGCGCGTGCGGTAGAGAATGAAAGCGGCCACAGCGGTCACGGCAAGAATGACGAGGATCGGCACGGGCACACCGAAAATGCTGCCGAAATAGACCGGACGGTACAGCGTCTGGATATCGGCCGAGCGCAGCGTGATCGCGCCGCCCTGGCTGAGCCACGTCGTCAGGCCGCGATAGATGCCCATAGTGCCGAGCGTCGCAATGAACGGCTCGATTTTCCCGACCGTGGTGATCAAACCGTTGGCGAGCCCACAGAGCGCGCCGGCGATCAACGTGAAGACGACCGCAGCCGTCAGCATCAATGTCGGGTCGGCGATCACGCCGGAGTTCATCAGCAGGATCATCAGGCTCGCCACGAAGGCAACCATCGATCCGACAGACAGATCGAGATCGCCGGCGGAGATGACGAAGGTCGCGCCGACGGCGATGATGGCGACAAACGCACAGCGCGTGGCAACGTTAGCGAGATTGGTGATGCCGATGAAGTTGGGATTGACCAGAGCCCCGACGATCAACAGCAGAATGAGGGCCGCGAACGGCGCAACGGCCCTGAGATCGATATCCCGCCAGGGGCGACGCCGGATTTCCCTGGTCTCCTCGTTTACACTCATGTCCAAAACCAACCTCCCGTCCCCAATCCGATGGGTATCATACATGCGCGGCGCAGTGCGTGCAGCCGCCTCCTTCGCCCGGCGTCAGGCGGCTTTCTTCTTCAATCCTGCGGCGTAGCGCATGATCTCCTGTTCCGAGATCTCGTCGCCTTCGAGCACGCCGACGATCCGCCCCTCGCGCATCACTGCAACGCGCGTGCAGAGGCCGATCACCTCAGGCATTTCAGAGGAGACGACGATGATCGAGCGGCCATCGCGCGCCAGCGCCGAAATGAAATGATAGATCTGCTGCTTGGTGCCGACATCGATGCCGCGCGTCGGCTCGTCGATGATGATGATCTCGGGCTCGGTCTCCATGACCTTGGCCAAAAGCAGTTTCTGCTGGTTGCCGCCCGACATGCGCCCGGCAACGATGTTGGTGTCGCGCACGCGAATATCGAAACGGCGCCGCGCCTTGGCGAGTGCGGCAGCCTCGCTGCTCGGGCTAAGGTAGCCGTGCCGCGAATGCTGGCCGAGCGATTGCAGCGTCAAGTTCGCCATCATCCCCGACCGCAGCAGCAGGCCCTTCGACTTCCGATCTTTCGTCATGTAGGCAAGCCCGGCGCGATTGGCGGCATGCACATCGCCAGACGCAACCAAATCGCCGCGAATGTGAACGTCTCCGGCGGTCCGGCCGCGAAGCCCGGCGATCGCCTCCATCAGCTCCGTGCGGCCGGAGCCGATCAGTCCGGAGAAGCCGATGATCTCGCCCTTGCGAACCTCGAAGCTTGCATCCTGGACATACCCGGTCGACACACCCTCGACCCGAAGAACGACTTCCTCGTCGACATTGGGCTCGACCTTGGCGGGATAGAGGCTCGACAGCTCGCGCCCGACCATCAGCTGCGCGATCGACTCGCCATCAAGCATCGAGGTCGGCGCCGTCTTCACCCACTGACCATCGCGCAGCACCGTCACCCGGTCTGTGATTTCCATCACCTCGTCGAGCTTGTGCGATACGAAGATGAAGCTCGTACCCTTATCGCGGAGCTTGCGGACCTGGCGGAACAGGAAGTTCGTTTCTTCCCGCGACAGCACCGCGGTCGGCTCGTCCATGATGACGACGCGCGCATCGCGGCTGATCGCCTTGGCGATTTCGACCATCTGCTTGTCGGCGATCGACAAGGTGCCGATCAGGGCATTCTCGTCGACATGCGAACCAAGCAGGTCGAGCGCCTTGCGGGTCTCGGAGCGCATATATTTGCGGTCAAGCACGCCAAATCGCGTAACCTCGCGCCCAAGGTAAAGGCTTTCGGTGACTGTCAGATGTTCGGCGAGATTGAATTCCTGGTGAATGAGAACGATGCCCAGCGCTTCCGCGGCACCATTTGCCGGCAGCACCACAGGCTTGCCATCGAGCAGGATCTCGCCCGAACTCGGCTGCTCGAAGCCTGCCATGACCTTGACGAGCGTGGACTTGCCCGCACCGTTTTCGCCCATCAGGGCGTGGACTTCGCCGGCGCGCAGATCGAAATTGACACTGAAGAGAACTTGCACGCCGCTGAACGACTTGCAGATGCGCCGAGCGGACAACACCACTGGCGCGGCGTCGACAGAATCCACACTCATTGAACGACTTCCTCCGTGCGGCTCCCATCCGCTTGAAGGCATATGTAAACCTTTACACGACCCATGTAAAGGTTTACATCGTTGTTTCACACAGATCTGTCGGCTTGGACATTTGACCTCCGGGCAAGTCTGTGTAGTGTCGCGGCGAAGGCATCCCAAGGCAGGACGCAGTGTCGAATTCCACGCCCGCAACCATAGAAGACGTCGCTCGGATCGCCGAGGTTTCGATCGCGACGGTATCGCGGGCGATCCATACGCCGGAGAAGGTCGCCAACTCCACGCGCCTGAAGGTCAACCAGGCAATCGCCATCACCGGCTACACGACGAACGCCATGGCCCGCAGCCTGCGGCTTGGCCGGTCCAACATGATTCTGGTGGTTGCCCCCGATATCGGCGACCCGAACTTCTCCAACATTCTCGTCGGCCTTGAGAACGAGGCCCGCGCGCATGGCTACGGCATCCTGATCGGCCATACGCAGAACGATGCGCAGCGCGGCCTCGAATATCTGAAGTTCCTGAATTCCAATCAGGCCGCCGGGCTGATCCTTTTCACCGGCATCCTGCCCTTCGGCCATCAGACGATGACCGCCCGACTGCCGCCGAGCGTCGGCGTCTTCGAACCGGTTTTCAATGGCGGCATCCCCTATGTCGGCGTCGATGATGTCGAGGGCGCCAGAAAAGCCGTCGACCTGCTGCTGGCCGAGGGACACCGCAAGATCGCCTTCATCGGCGACAGCAGAACGCGCCTCGCCTACAGCCGGCGACGGCAGGGCTATGACGAAGGGCTCGATGCGGCCGGCGTCCCGCCCGACATGCGCATCGTGCTCGAAGGTGACGGTACGCTGGAAAGCGGCCGCCACGCGGTCGAACAGCTTTTCATGCGCGACACGCTGCCAACAGCCTTCATGTGCGTGAACGATCAGACGGCGATCGGTGTCATGATCGGCCTTGGCGCCCGCGGCTACGATATCCCGACCGACTTCTCGGTGACCGGCTTCGACGACGTGCCGCAAGCCGTCTTCATGTCGCCGCCGCTGACCACTATCCGCCAGCCGCGCACCGCGATCGGCAAGCAGGCCATGGCGCTTCTCCTTGAATTCCTGTCGGATGGCCAGCCGGCCGAGACAGAAATCCTGCTGCGGCCGGATCTCGTGGTGCGCAATTCGGTCGGTGCGCCCTCGCGGCGTTGGAGCAAGCGCTAGCAGTCGCGCTCACGTGGCGACCGGCAATTTTGATCGAAGCAACTGTTGGTGCTACTCGACAAACCCCAACATCGGGCCGAAGCCGCCGTGCCAGGATGTGTCGTTGCGTCCGAGCGCGGGACTGTAAAGCCCGACACCTCGGCCACCATCGAGAAACAGCGCATTCGGGCACGCCAGATGGTCGCGAAACAGGCGCGCGAAATCGTGGAAATTCACACTGTCTTCGCTGATCGCGAAGCGCACGACACCATCGCCGCAGATGCCGACGCCGCCGCGGCGGGTCCTATCCGTCGAACCGACGATGAAGATCGGGTTCAGCTTATTGTCGATGACGAGCATCGGGCCGGACTGGGTGGCGATCCGTACATTCGGGCGGCGCTTCAGGAACTCCTGGGTCGGGAGTATTTCCGCGGATGTCCCATCGATGAAGAACACGCCATTCGGCTTCTTGTAGAAGTTCGGCACCGGCCCGGCGGGTGGCGCATCGCTTCGCGCGGTGCTGGCCGGTCGCAATTCCTTGCCGTCTTCGACATAGAGCCCGATCGGCGTGAAATCGGGCAGATACATGCCGGCATTGACCGCGAACGCCAAGCTCTGCCCGCTCTTCTTCACAGCCTCGGCAACGCCGGAGAAGTCGCGATAAGGTTCTCCATCCGCATTTTTCCAGAACAGGCGGAGGTCGCCTTTGCCTTTCTCGACGGTGCAAACGACATAGGCCTCGTTTTCGAATGTGTCCTGCACACAAGGCTCCGCAGCAGCCGCACCAGCAAACATCGCTGCGACCAAAGTCATGGCTGCAGCAAGCAAACCCGGTCTGAAATCCATAGCAGCCCTTCCCGTGAGATTACCGAGCGGCCCAATACCAGCGATCGCATCTCCACCAAACATGGAAACGGCATCACCTCAATCAACAAAAAAGGCCGGGAAACCTTCGCTCCCCGGCCCTCTCCTCCACAATCAACCGCCGATCAGACGTAACGGTTGACGATGTTTTCGAGCAGCTCCTGCTTGCCGGACTTCGGCTGCGGGTTGATGTCCTTGGCTTCGACCCACTCGGCGATCTGCTCGAGCGAGTATTCGCCGCGGGCGAGCTTCTGGCCTTCGGCCGAATCCCAACCGGCATAGCGGGCGTTAAGCGGACCGGACAGAGCCTTGTCCTCGATCATCTTGGCAGCAGCCTTGAGACCACGGGCGCAGGCATCCATGCCACCGATGTGGCCGATCAGCAGATCTTCTGCGTCGAGCGACTGGCGGCGCAGCTTGGCGTCGAAGTTGGTGCCGCCGGTGGTGAAACCGCCGCCCTGCAGAACCTGGTAGTAGGCAAGCGCCATCTCAGGAACGTTGTTCGGGAACTGGTCGGTATCCCAGCCGGACTGGTAGTCGTTGCGGTTCATGTCGATCGAACCGAAGATGCCGAGCGCGTTGGCAAGCGCCAGTTCGTGCTCGAAGGAGTGGCCGGCGAGGATCGCATGGCCCTGCTCGATGTTGACCTTCACTTCGTTTTCGAGACCGTGGTTCTTCAGGAAACCGTAGACCGTCGCGACGTCGTAGTCGTACTGGTGCTTGGTCGGCTCTTGCGGCTTCGGCTCGATGAGGATCGTGCCCTTGAAGCCGATCTTGTGCTTGTACTCGACGACGAGGTTGAGGAAACGGCCGAGGTGGTCGAGCTCCTTCTTGAGGTCGGTATTGAGCAGGGTCTCATAGCCTTCGCGGCCGCCCCAGAGAACGTAGTTGGCGCCGCCGAGCTTCATCGTGGCGTCCATGCAGGTCTTAACCGTCGCGGCCGAGTAGGCGAAGACATCCGGATCCGGGTTGGTGGCGGCACCCGACATGAAGCGGCGGTTGGAGAAGAGGTTCGCCGTGCCCCAGAGCAGCTTGGTACCGGTCGCGGCCTGCTTTTCAGCGAAGTAGTCGACGATCTCGTTCAGGTTCTTGGTGTTCTCGGCGAAGTTCTTGCCTTCGGGGCGCACATCGGCGTCGTGGAAGCAGTAGAACGGTGCGTCGAGGATCTCGAAGAGTTCGAACGCGACGTCGGCCTTCAGCTTGGCAGCCTTCATCGAGTCTTCGAACCAGGGGCGCAGGAAGGTGCGTCCGCCGAAGGGGTCACCGCCCTCCCAGGCAAAGGTGTGCCAGTAGGCGACTGCGAAGCGCAGATGGTCTTCCAGGCGCTTGCCGAGAACGACTTCGTCCTTGTTGTAGTGGCGGAAGGCGAGCGGATTGGTGCTCTCGGGGCCTTCATACTTGATCTTCTGAATGTCGCCGAAAAATCCGGTGCTCATGTGTGTTTCCTCCTATGGAACGTTTGCAACTGTCAAAGTCCCCCTCTGCCTGCCGGCATCTCCCCCACAAGGGGGAGAACACTAGTGGCATCGCCCTGCCCCATCGATGGAGCCGAGCTTGGGGTAACAAGCCCCTCCCCCTTGTGGGGAGGGGTTGGGGAGGGGTCTTCCGACCTCTCCCGGTATTTACGCCTTAGTGCTGCAGCGATTTGATCGCCGGGTAGAGAGCGCGGTAGCGCTTGTAGGCATCTTCATAGGCGCCGGAGAGCGCCGTGACGGGTTCGATCGTGCCCGCCGTCTTTGGTGGCGTGCAGACGGCAACCGGATCAGCACCTGTGGCAGCGATCAGGCCGAGACGCGCCGCGCCGAATGCCGCGCCGAAGTCGCCATCGGCAGGCAGGTCGACCGGCATGCCGAGTGCCGTCGCGATCGAAGCCAGCCAGTAGCGCGAGCGCGAGCCGCCGCCGATCGCCGTGACGCGGGAAATATCCGTGCCAGCAGAGCGCAACGCTTCCAGATTGTCGCGGATGGCGAAGGACACGCCTTCGAGAACCGCCTGGGTCAGCACGACGCGGCTGCTCTCATGCTCGAGGCCGATGAACGCGCCGCGAATGACGGCATCGTTGTGCGGCGTGCGCTCGCCGGAGAGATAGGGAAGGAAAGTCACGCCCGAGGGCGCCTTCAGCGTTTCGCCGAGCTCGGTGGTCAGATCCGCGGCCGACTTTCCAGTCACGCTGGAGTGCCAGTTCAGCGCGTCCGTCGCCGAAAGGATGACGCCCATCTGATGCCAGGTGTTGGGCAGCGCATGGCAGAAGGCGTGCACGGCGCTCTCAGGCTTCGGCAGATAGGCAGCATTGGCCGCAAAAAGAACGCCCGATGTGCCGAGCGACACGAAGGCCGCGCCGTCGCTGACCGTGCCCATGCCGCAGGCGGAGGCCGCGTTATCGCCAGCGCCGCCGGCAACGACGACGCTTCCAGTAATACCCCATTGGCCGGCCAGCTCGCCGCGCAGCTTGCCGCCCTGCTCCGTGCCCTCGATCAGGTGCGGCATCTGCTTTTCATCGAGACCGGTTGCCGCAAGCAGCTCGGAGGACCAGGCACGCTTGCCGGTATCGAGCCAGGAGGTGCCGGCTGAATCCGACATTTCGGAGATGTGCTCGCCGGTCAGCCAGAGACGCAGGTAGTCCTTCGGCAGCAGCACCTTGGCTACCTTGGCGAAAATCGCGGGCTCATGCTTGGCGACCCAGGCAAGCTTCGGCGCGGTGAAGCCGGGGAAAACGATGTTGCCGGTCAGCTTGCGGAAGCGCGGATCGGAATCCAGCGCAGCCGCTTCGACGTAGGAGCGCGTATCGTTCCAGAGAATGCAGGGGCGTAGCACCTTGTCGTCGGCATCGAGCAGCGTCGCGCCATGCATCTGGCCGGAAAGGCCGATGCCCTTCACAACAGCCAGCTCCTTCGAATGTTTTGCCTTCAGGCCGGCAACCGCCTCTTCCGTCGCGCGGATCCAGTGCGAGGGCTCCTGCTCCGACCAGCCGGAATGCGGGCGCGAAACGTCGAGCGAACCATTGGCCGAACCGATGATCTTCTGATCGCCATCGATCAGCATGGCTTTGACGCCGGAGGTTCCGAGATCGAGACCCAGATACATGTGTTTCTCCCTTTGCCGTTACGGCAGATTGTCTTTTAGAAAAATGTCGAGGCGGATGCGTTCCTGCGCCTCGATGACGGCAAGCCCGTCCGCCTTCGCCTTGAGGACGCGGATGGCGCTGCGCACCTCATGGCCCGCATCCTGGTTGAGAATTGCGTCAATCGTGCCATCGAGCAGCGCGGCGCGCGTATGGGCAGTCAACTCATGGGCAACGACCGTCAGCGACCGATCGACCGCCTTTTCCTTCAGCGCCCTGATCAGACCGCGGTTGCCGGCGCCGAGACTGTAGACCCCGACGATGCCGCTTTTCTTCGACAGTGCGTCCGCGACCAGCATATGCGCCATATCAGGATCGTCGCGGCCTTCGATCACGGGCAGAATCGAGAGCAATGGAAACTCCGCCGCGATGACGGCCGCGAAACCCTCTAGGCGTTCGCGATGGTCGCGCACAAGCATCGAGCCGGCGAGAACCGCGATCTCGCCCTTGGCGCTGCCGAGGAAACGCCCAAGCAGCCGTGCTGCAGTACGGCCGGCCGCAATGTTGTCGACGCCGGCATAGTGATGGCGCTGCGAGCCGGTGAGATCCGAAACCAGCGTCACGACAGGAATGCCGTCCTGTACCAGACGGTCGACGGCATCGCGCACATCAGGCGCGTCGGTCGCGACAAGCGCGATCCCCGAAGGCCGTTCCTCTCCAAGCTGGTCCAATATCTGCACCAGCGCGCCTGGATCGAACGCTGGCACTTCGACCGTTCTGATGTTCGTTCGCTCCACCGACGAGCGCGCAACGGCAGCACGCACCTCGTCGTTCAGCCCATGCATAAAGGAGTTGTCGCTGGCCGGCAGGATGAAGACGAATGAGTAGGTCCGGCCCTTGGCGAGGTTGGCGGCAGCAACGTCCCTGACATAGCCAATCTCGCGAATGGCTCTCTCGACCTTCTCGCGCGTGACATGACGCACGCCCGGCCGCTGGTTCAAAACCCGGTCGACCGTCGCCAGACTGACACCTGCCGCAGCAGCGATATCGTGGACTGTTGGCCTCATCTCTCCTCCTGAGGAGACCTTTAGCTCCAAATTTGATGTACGTAAATCAAAATCTGCAAACGCTTCCGTTCACGTCAAAAATTCCCGCAAAAGCAAAGGCCGGCGCGGGATGCCCGGCCGGCCTTCATCGTGGAAATAACGAGCGATCAGTGACCTCCGCCACCACCGCCTCCGCCTTGCGGCGCAGGCTTGTCGAGCATCGCAACCCCGAGGATCATCGCCATGAAGAGCACCGTCAGCATCAGGAAGATATCGCTGAACGAAAGGACGACTGCCTGCTTCGTCGCAATTCCGACCATCTGCTTGATGGCGACAGCGGCACCGTCCATTCCGTAGGTGTTGTAGTTTGCCGTCATGTTGTTCATCTGATCGATCGCGGCCGGATTACCCCAATGCACATTCTCGCGCAGCCGCTCGTAGTGCACGTCCTGCCGGTTCGTCAGCACCGTGTTGATGATGGCAAGACCGACGGCGCCGCCAAGGTTACGCGTGAGGTTGAAGAGACCGGACGCGCCGCGCATGCGCGCAGGCGGCATTGTTCCGAGCGCAATGTTGTTGATCGGCACCATGCACATCATCAGACCGAAACCGCGGAATACCTGCGGAATGAACAACTCGTAGAAGTCCCAATCCTGCGTCAGGTTCGTCATGATATAGGTGCCGGCCGCAAAGCTCGCGAAGCCGATCACCATCATCAGCCGCAGGTCCATCTTCGCCGACAGCTTGCCGGCGATCGGCGCCGTGAAGAACATCGCCAGACCCGAGACGAACATCGTCTCGCCGATCATCAGCGAGTCATAGCCACGGATACGTCCGAGATAGACCGGATAGATATAGGTCAGGCCATAGAGGCCAATACCCATGACGAACGAGAACACCGAGCCGAAGGCGAAGTTTCGGTTCGTGAAGGCCCTAAGGTCGACAACCGGGAATTCAACGGTGAAAGCCCGGTAGAAGAACACGATCGCGGCAATCGCCGAAGCAATGGCGCCGATGAAGATGTAGCTGTCGTTGAACCAGTCGTTCGAGTTGCCCTCTTCCAGCACGTATTCAAGCGCACCGAGGAAGACGCCCATTGAGATCAGGCCCCACCAGTCGAACTTCTTGATCAGCGAGAATTCCGGCTTGTCGAAATCGATGAAGTTCCAGGTGACGATCGTGACGATGATGCCCGGGATGATGTTGACGAGGAACAGCCAGTGCCAGGAGAAAGCATGGCTGAGATAGCCGCCGACCGTCGGACCGATGGTTGGCGCCAGCGTCGCGATCAGGCCGATGATCGGCGAAACAATGCTGCGCTTGGAGGGCGGGAAGATCGTGAAGGCTGCAGCGAAGACCGAAGGGATCATGCCGCCACCGATAAAGCCCTGAATGGCGCGATAGACGATCATCTGGTCGATGTTGGTGGCCGTCGCGCAGAGGACGCTCGAAAGCGTGAAGCCCGCTGCGGAGATCGCAAACAGGTAGCGCGTCGAGACGATGCGTGCGAGCGTACCTGATAGCGGGATCATGATGACTTCCGCGATCAGGTAGGATGTCTGCACCCAGCCGATTTCATCCGAACCGGCACTAAGGCCGGCCTGGATCTCGGCAAGCGATGCCGATACGATCTGAATGTCTAGGATCGACATGAACATGCCAAGCACCATCGCGAAGAACGCGATGAGCTTGCGCGGATCCATGTGGTCCGCGGCCGCTGGAGCGGCCGGGATTGTTCCAACTGTTGCGCTGCCGGCCATGGGCCTACCTCGTCAGGATATTACTTGCCGGCATCCGGCGCGGTGCGCGTGTCGACATCGACAACAACGCTGAGACCAGCACGCAGGCGGCCGCTGTCGAGAGCATCCTGCGGCAGCAGAATACGAACCGGCACGCGCTGGATGATCTTCGTGAAGTTGCCCGTCGCATTTTCAGGCGGCAGCAGCGAGAAGACCGAACCGGAAGCCGGCGAGATCGAGTCGACCGTGCCGACGATCGGATGATCGTCATAGGCATCGACGTGCACGTTGACCTTCGAGCCCGGGACCAGATGCTGGATCTGCGTTTCCTTGAAATTGGCGTCGATATAGAGCTGGCGGACAGGGACGAGCGCCATCAGACGCTGGCCGGGCGATACCAGATCGCCTTCCTGAACCGAGCGATTGCCAACCACGCCGTCATAAGGCGCCTTCAGCACCGTGAAGGAGAGATCGCGGGCAGCCTTGTCACGGGCCAGTTCGAGCTGACGGATCGTGCCTTCGGCTTCCCGGCGCTGGGCCTGGAGAAGCGTGACGTTGGCGTGAGCCGATGCGATTGCTGCATCGCCGCCGACGAGATTTGCCTTGGCCTGATCGAGCGAAATGTTCGCGGCATCGAGATTAGCCGTCGTGCCGACCGACTTCGACTGCAGTTCGGCAGCACGGGTCTGGGTGATCTGCGCGCCGCGGACGGTGGCTTGCAGCGCAGTCTTCTGGGCTTCGGCCTGGTCAAGACTTGCCTCTCCACCGGCGATCTGGGCATCGATGCGCTGCAGCGACAGCTTTTCGGTGTCGAGAGACGCGACGGCCTGATCGAGGGCGAGCTTGTAGTCGCCATCGTCGAGGGTGGCGAGCACGTCACCAGCCTTGACCTTCTGGTTGGCCACGACGTTCACCTTGGCGACATAGCCGGTAACCTTCGGCGAGATCGTCGCAATGTCGCCCTGGATATAGGCGTCATCGGTGGAGACGAGGAAACGGCCGGTGGTCCACCAGTCGTAGCCGTACCATGCGGCACCAGCGAGCAAAGCAAGACCGATGATCGGCAGCGCGAGGCTACGCTTCTTCTTCTTTTCCGCGGGAGCAGTCTTTGCATCCGCAGGTGCCTGCGGTGAGCGCGGCGCTTCTGCGGTTGGAACGACTGCTTCCTGAGCCTTGCCTTCGGTATCATCGTTCTCGGTGACGATACGGGCAACGGTGGCTTTTGGACTGGACGACATGGGCGACTACCGGTAAATCGAGTGAAATTTAATCGAACTGAACGGTTCGGTTCAGTTGACATAGAGCCTTTTTACATTCATATCAAGATGTATCGAACCACGTGGTTCGATTTTATTAACGAAACATTCGCAATTGCGGATATGGTTAAGGAGCTATGACAGAGCTTTCCGACACGCGCGCAGACGATTACCCTGCGACTGGCGGCCGATGGGCTGCCGGTGAAGATCCCGCCAAACGCAAGCAAATTCTCGACGGCGCCCGCCGCGTTTTCATGAAGCTTGGCTTTGATGCCGCAAGCATGAACGATGTAACGCGCGAGGCTGGAGTTTCAAAGGGAACGCTCTACGTCTACTTCGCCAACAAGGAAGAGCTGTTCACTGCAATGATGGAAAGCGAGCGCGCTGCCTTCATCGCCAGTGTGCGCAGTGCCTTGACTGAATCCGGCGATCCCGATGTGGCGCTGCATGATTTCGGCCTGACCTTCGTCCGCCATATCACCGAAGACAAGGTGATCAACGCGATGCGCATCGTGATCGGCGTGCGCGACCGCATGCCACACCTCTGTCAACGCTTCTTCACCGGACCGGAAAACATCCGGACCGTGTTGAAGGACTTCCTGGCGGCCCAGGTCGAGGCGGGCCGCTTCGAGATCGACGACATCGAGTTGGCCGCCCGCCAGTTCCTCGAGCTTTGCAGCGGCAGCTTCTTCAAGCTGCGCCTGTTTGGCGATATGGACGCCCCTCCTCCGCGCGAGGAGATGGACCGCGTCGTCAATGGCGCTATCCGCGTATTCACCGCCGCCTACGGCGCCAGGAAGGCCTGAGTCCCGCCCTTTGATTTCTCCCGCCATTCCAGCAGAATCCCGCAACCGGGATCAAGCGCGGCTTGCTGGCCTTCGCTAGAAAGGACCTGCAGCCAAGGGAGAAGGAATGAGTGCAGTCGGACGTGCGATCTGGTTCATCGAAAGTCATTTCGGCAACGACATCTCGCTCGAAGAGATTTCGGACGTCGCCGGCCTTTCGCGCTACCACCTGTCGCGCGTTTTCGGCCTCGCAACCGGCCACTCGATCAGCAGCTATATGAGAGCCCGCCGCCTGAGTGCGGCGGCGCGGCGACTGGTCGATCAGCCGGAAAGCATTCTCGAGGTTGCCCTTGATGCGGGCTATGGCTCGCACGAGGCATTCACCCGTGCCTTTCGCGACCAGTTCGGCGTTACGCCGGAGATGGTTCGCAAGCAGGGGCACACGCGCAACCTCGCACTTATGGAGCCTATCCGCATGGACCCCGCTCGCCTTCCCGAACTTGAACCGCCACGTTTCGAAACCCTGCCGTCGATGCTATTGGCCGGCTTGCAGGAGACCTACGCCTATGGCGGCAATGCGGCGATCCCCTCCCTCTGGCAAAAATTCAACATCCACTTCGGCAACATTCCCGGCCAGATCGGCAATGTCGCTTACGGCGTCTGCACGCATATCGAAGGCGAAGCCGAAAAGTTCCGCTACATGGCGGCAGTGGCGGTCGACGACCGCAGCGACCTGCCGACCGGCTTCGCAACCCTGAAGATACCGGGGCAACGCTATGCCGTCTTTGCCCATCGCGGCCATGTGTCCGGCATTCCGGCAACGATGCATCGGATTTTCGGGGAATGGATGCCGAACGCCGGCATCGAATTCGGCAACCTGCCCGACATGTTCGAGCGCTACGACGAGCGTTTCGATCCCCACACCGGCATGGGCCTGACGGAAATCTGGATTCCTGTCAGGGAATAAAACCCGTCCTGCTTTCGTATATCCCCTTGCGCGCTTGCCAAGGCAGGCCGCGTCCGTACATTGCGAGCGTCGAATTGTGACGCAAGGGGATAAACGTCGATGGAAGATATCATGATACTCGTTCAGGACCCGGCCGCCTGGGTGGCCCTCGTCACCCTTGTGGTGATGGAAGTGGTCCTCGGGATCGACAATCTGATCTTCATCTCCATTCTTACCAACAAGCTTCCGCCCGAGCACCGCGAGAAGGCCCGCAAGATCGGCATCGGTCTTGCACTCATCATGCGCCTTGCCCTCCTCGGCACCGTTGCCTGGATCGTCAAGCTGACGACGCCGGTCTTCGAATTGTTCGGCCACGGCTTTTCCTGGAAGGACCTCATCCTCATCGCCGGCGGTCTCTTCCTGCTCTGGAAGGCAACGAAGGAAATCCACCACAACGTCGATCCGGCCGATCACAACGAGGACTTCATCGGCAAGACGGTGACGACAGGCTTTGCCGCTGCAATCGGCCAGATCCTGATCCTCGACCTCGTTTTCTCGGTGGACAGCATCATCACCGCAGTCGGCATGACACCTCACCTGCCGATCATGATCATCGCCGTGATTGCCGCCGTGACCGTGATGCTTGTCGCCGCCACGCCGCTTGCCAACTTCATCGAGCGCAATCCGACGATCGTCATGCTGGCGCTCGCCTTCCTGATGATGATCGGCACGACCCTGATCGCCGAAGGCATGGGCTTCCATGTTCCGAAGGGTTACGTCTACGCCGCGATGGCATTCTCGGCGCTGGTCGAAATACTGAACATGCTGGCCCGCAATGCGCGCCAGCGGAAGAAGCAGGCCGGCCGCTAAGCCGACAAAGGCGCGGCTTCACGGCCGCGCCTAAAGCATGTCGCCAAGGCTCCAGTGATTGCTCCAGCGTGCGTCGATCTCGTCTTCGACGTTCTGGTAGCGAATATCGGTCGAGAGCCTGATCAAGTTCGCGGCACTCTGGTTCGTCGTCGCCGCGTGGATCATGTAGGGGCTGTGCAGGACGACATCCCCGGCCTCGTAATCCGCGACAAGCCAGCGCGTGTCGAAACGCTCGGCCATATCGGGCAGATCCTTCGAAACCCAGCCACCCTCCGTCATGTTGCGGTTGAAGGCGCTGATCTTCTCCTCAGCCGAGAGGCCGAGGCTCTTTCTCGCGAACTCGTCCTCCATGCGGCTGCCGATCGCGTGTGATCCCTCGAGATAGACGAGGCCCCCCATATCGACGGGCGTGTCGCCGATCGGAATCCAGGCCGTCACCAGACGGCTGGTACCGCCGCGCAGATAGACGAGATCATAGTGGGCGGGGGTCGCCGTGGTCGTGCCGGGCAAGGTGAAACGCATGATCTTCCGCTTGTGCAGATAGGAGATGCCGGAGAGGAACGCATCCATGAACCGCGCAAGCTGTGGCTGCGTGCAGAAGCCTTCGAACGCGACGGAACGGACAAGCGACATCAGGATTCGATCGACCTGCGACTTCTCCGGCGATTGCGACGCGGCAAGACCCAGTATCGGATCCGAGCCCTCCTCGATTAGCCCGGCTGCGGCGAGGTGCGAAAACACCCAGCCACGAAATTCGAGGACGTCGCTACGCTTCAGGAAGCCCTTCAGCCAGACATAGCCGTGCTCTTCATAGAGAGACCGGATCGCCTCTAGGCCAATTCCCGGATCGGTCGGAACCAGCCGGCCCATCCGATGTGGTGCGGCCGACAGAACCTTGCCGTTTGCAATCAAGTCGCTCGGCAGACCGGTTTCAGCCTTCAGCGCCGTACTTGACATTTCGATCACTCCCAAGACGAATATCTTTACCCACACTGACTGATAACGCAGCACTCCTCCATGGAGAGAACGGCAATCTGGACTTTTCGCTCATGAGAGATGTGCCGCTAGCGCTCTATCGATCCCCACCTCAGGGCCGCGCCGGGCTTGCCGTGACGGGCTTTGGCAAGCAACACGTGACCGCAAGAATCGCCGACAGGAGACTGCCGACCCATGCCGTCGTGTTCGTAGAGAAGGGCCGCGGCCTGCTGAATACGGCGAAAGGCGGGCCGCAGGAAGTTGTCGGCCCCTGCCTCTTCTGGCTTCTTGCCGAGGAGCCTCATGGCTACGGCCCATTACCCGGCGAAAGTTGGGAAGAGCGCTGGGCGCTGTTTACCGGCACGTTCGTCAGCGACCTCGTGCGCATGCGTCTGATTACGGAAAACGCACCCTTGGTGCCGCTTGGCAATCCCCGCAGGATGCAGCAGCTCTTCGCGACCCTTCATTCGGAGTTCGCCGAGGATTCTCCGCTTGGCCTTGCGGCCGCCGCCGCCACGCTTCACCAGATCGTGTTGGAGGCCGCACGACAGGCGGTCTCGCCGGCCGCCGCGCCGCCCGACCCCGCAATCGAAGACGCGATCGAACGTCTGCAGCGGCGAGCCTTCGAGCCTGTCGACATGAATGCCTTCGCCAGGGAACTGGGTGTATCGCCGGCGACACTGCGCCGCCGCTTTACCGCGTCGACGGGACTGCCGCCGAAGGCGTTTCAGCTTCGCTTGCGTATCGATCACGCCAAGCAGCTGTTGACGACGACGGATCTTTCGATCGAAGCGATCTCGACCGCAATCGGCATCGACGACGCCTTCTATTTCTCGAGGCTGTTCCAGGACCGCGAACATTGTTCGCCGAGCGAGTTTCGCCGCCGGCACCGCCGCCAGTAGGCAACAGTGCCGACACTAGCCTAGTTCGCCGACAGTTCCCGGTCGATCGCCGAGACCAACCGCTGATCGTCGGCCGTCACATCAGGTGCAAAGCGCGCGACCACCTTGCCGTCGCGACCGATCAGGAACTTCTCGAAGTTCCAGAGAATATCGGTCTTATCGCCTGTATCGAGGCCGTGACCGCGCAGGCGCTCGCGCATCGGCCCGTCGCCGGTCGTCGTGACACCGGAACCCGTCAACGTCTTATAAAGCGGATGCTGGTCGTCACCCTTGACCGAGATCTTGGAGAAGATCGGAAACTTGACGTCATAGGTCAGCGTGCAGAACTCGACGATCTCGGCGTCGGTACCCGGCTCCTGCCCCTTGAAATTGTTCGCCGGAAAGGCGGCGATGACGAAACCGCGTTCGCGCTTGTCCTCGTAGAGCTTCTCAAGGCCTTCATACTGAACCGTGAGCCCGCATTTCGAAGCGACATTGACGACGAGGATCACCTTCCCGCCATACTCGCTGAGCGTCGTCGCACGGCCGTCGGCAAGCTTCACAGGTACGTTCAGAACATCGGTCATTTGCACTCTCCGAAATGAATTCGCCGGCGAAGCTATACCCGCTTTCGCATTTGTCCAACGGGGAGATCAGGCACGCTGGCAAAATTCCGCAAAGCGTCTAGTTTTGTTGAAACATCGTCGAGGGGAACAGGATGGGGCGAGAACTGCTCGTGGCGGCCGCAATCTTCGCGCTGCTTTTGACTGCCTCGATCGGAACGATGCTGACCTACTCGAAACTGCCGGTCCACCATCGCCAGGACGAGACGAACACTGTCGTTCGGCTGGTCGCCAACATCTTCGTCGTCATGACCTCACTGGTTTTCGGCTTGATGATCAATTCGTCGAAGAACACCTTTGCGCAGATCGACAGCGACGTTCACTCCTTTGCCACGCAGATCATCCTGCTCGACCGCACACTTCGCACCTATGGCATAGAAGCGACCGAAACGCGTGCACGGCTGCAGACCTACGTCGAGAAAGCGCTGGCCAATCCGGCGCCGGCCCAAGACCCCCTGGTGAAGAGCGACCGGACGAGCGAGCTTGCGTTGAACGCCGTCGGAGACAGCCTCTCCCTGATCGTTCCGAAAGACCCCGGTCATGCCGCCCTGTGGAGCGATGCGCGCCAGCAATATCAGAAGATCGTCGAACAGCGATGGATCATCGTCGAGCAATCGGAAGGCGTGATCCCGAGACCGCTGATCACGATGCTGGTCGCCTGGCTGACGCTGATCTTCGCAAGCTTCGGCTACCGGGCTCCCAGGAATATAATCGTGGTGCTGATGTTCCTGATCTCGGCCTTACTGATCTCGCTCTCAATCTTCGTCGTCCTGGACATGGATATTCCGTTTACCGGCTGGATCCAGATCGCCGACACGCCGCTTCGCAGGGCGCTCGCGGAACTCCGAAACTGATGGGCGTCACGTTGATCGGCGCGCGACCGGTTTTTGCACGATCAACGGGATTGAATAGGCGCGGTCGCGGCACAGTTATTCTCGTGACAGAAGATCTTCTGCCGCCAATCGCAATTTTCGGAAGCGCATGACAACCCAACAGATCCTCG
This sequence comes from Rhizobium grahamii, assembly GCF_009498215.1. Taxonomy (NCBI): domain Bacteria; kingdom Pseudomonadati; phylum Pseudomonadota; class Alphaproteobacteria; order Hyphomicrobiales; family Rhizobiaceae; genus Rhizobium; species Rhizobium grahamii. The sequence goes on from NZ_CP043498.1 coordinate 2,893,435, forward strand.
CCTTCGGCGTCATCGGCCTGATGATGGCGGTCTTCATCTGGGACCGGTTCCGCTATGACCTCGTTGCCTGTTGCGCCCTGGTGCTGGCCGTCTGCGTCGGCATCGTGCCGTTCGACAAGGCATTCTCCGGCTTCAGCGACGACATCGTCATCATTGTCGGAAGCGCCCTCGTTGTCAGCGCCGGCGTCGCCCGCTCGGGCATCGTCGACAGCACGATCAAGCGCTTCTTCCCCAACCTGAATACGCTGCATGCGCAGTTGGCGCTGCTGCTCGTCGTCGTCGCCGTGCTCTCCGCCTTCATCAAGAACATCGGCGCCCTGGCGATCATGATCCCGGTCGCCTTCCAGTTCGCCCGAAAGAGCGGCAAGTCGCCATCGCTCTATCTGATGCCGATGAGTTTCGCCGCCCTGCTCGGCGGCCTGATGACACAGATCGGCACCTCGCCCAACATCGTCGTCTCGCGCCTGCGTGAAGAGATATCCGGCACGCCGTTCACGATGTTCGACTTCACCCCTGTCGGCGCGACGCTAGCACTGGTCGGCGTGGTTTTTCTCATCTTCTTCCACTGGCTCGTGCCGGAGCGGCAAAACGAGACGCCCTCTCTGGAAGAGGCGCTCGACGTCAAGGCCTACTTCTCCGAGGCCACCGTCGTCGAAGGTTCGCCAACCGAAGGCAAGCATCTGAGCGACCTCTTGCACGCTGGCGATGGCGACGCAGTGGCGACCGCGATCCTGCGCGGTCACACGCGCCTCTCTCCCTTTCCCGATGTCGAGATGAAGAGCGGCGACACGCTGCTCCTCGAAGGCACGCCGGACGCGCTCGACCGCATCGTCTCGAACGGTAAGCTGAAGCTGGCAGGCAAACCGATCGACGGCACCGCGGAAAGAAGCGACGTCATCTCGATCGAGGCCGTCATAACAGCGGAATCGCAATTGATCGGCTGGTCTGCACGGCAGCTCTCCCTGCACAACCGTCGCGGCATCAATCTGCTCGCCGTCAGCCGCCAGGGCCATCGCCTCAGCGAGCGGCTGAGCGAGGTCACCCTGCGTGCCGGCGATGTCCTCGTATTGCAGGGAAGCCGGCGCAACTTGCCGGGCTTTCTCCAGGACTTCACCTGCCTGCCGCTCGCCCAGCGTGAAATCCTGCTCGGCACGCCACGTCGGGCATATGTGCCGATCATCATTCTGCTGGCCGCCATGGGCATCACGGCGGCTGGTTTTGCGCCTGTCTCGGTCGCCTTCTTCTGCGCCGCCCTGGCAATGGTCGTCTTCCGGGTCGTGCCGCTGGTCGATGTTTACAAGGCTTTGGACGCGCCGATCCTGATCATGCTCGCAGCGCTTATCCCCGTCTCCGACACGTTGCGCACGACCGGCGGAAGCGAGCTCATCGCCGGCTGGCTCGGCCATCTCGCGGCACAGATGCCACATTATGGTGCGCTGGCCCTGATCCTCGTGACGGCCATGGCAGTGACGCCGTTTCTGAACAATGCCGCAACCGTCCTGGTCATGGCTCCGATTGCCGCAAGCTTCGCGCAGACGCTCGACTACAAGCCGGATGCCTTCCTGATGGCGGTGGCGATCGGCGCTGGCTGCGATTTCCTGACGCCGATCGGCCATCAGTGCAATACGCTGGTGTTCGGCCCCGGCGGCTATCGCTTCAGCGACTATCCGCGTCTCGGATTGCCGCTTTCGGCGCTCATCATTCTCGTCAGCGTGCCGCTGCTGCTCTACGTTTGGCCGGTGACCTGACGCCGAGGCGCCATTTTCCTTGACGCGCGCGGTCGAATATGGCCTTAAAGCCAGCCAAATGGGCAATCGGCGGATGAACGGGGGCAACGCCCTTTTCCGGCCGGTTTCCTGATACAATTATCTGAATTCCTTCCGGCCGAACGTCGCTTTCTCAGGAAAAGCCGTCCGGCATTCATTTGACGGGCACATAAAATGACAGCTTCCGGCGTCCGCGTCCGCATTGCTCCCTCGCCGACTGGCGAGCCGCATGTCGGCACCGCATATATCGCACTCTTCAATTATCTCTTCGCCAAGAAGAACGGCGGCGAGTTCATCCTGCGCATCGAAGATACCGATGCGACGCGCTCGACCCCGGAATTCGAGCAGAAGGTGTTGGACGCGCTGAAATGGTGCGGCCTCGAGTGGAAGGAAGGCCCGGATATCGGCGGCCCCTACGGCCCGTATCGTCAGTCCGACCGCAAGGACATCTACACCCCATACGGCCAGGAACTGCTCGACAAGGGCCATGCGTTCCGCTGTTTCTGCACGCCCGAGCGTCTGGAAAAGATGCGCGAAGAACAGCGCGCCGCCAGCAAGGCGCCAAAGTATGACGGGCTCTGCCTGAAGTACTCCGCCGAAGAAGTCAGCGCCAAGATGGCCGCTGGTGAGAGCTCGGTCATCCGCATGAAGATCCCGACCGAGGGGTCCTGCGACTTTGCCGACGGCGTCTACGGCGATGTCTCGATCCCGTGGGACAGCGTCGACATGCAGGTCCTGATCAAGGGCGATGGCATGCCGACCTACCACATGGCAAACGTCATCGACGATCATCTGATGCGGATCACCCACGTCGCCCGCGGCGAAGAGTGGCTGGCATCGGTGCCGAAGCACATCCTGCTTTACCGCTACTTCGGCTGGGAAGCGCCTGTCTTCATGCATCTGTCGCTGATGCGCAACGCCGACAAATCGAAGCTCTCGAAGCGCAAGAACCCGACGTCGATCTCCTATTACTCCGCTCTCGGCTATATCCCGGAAGCGCTGATGAACTTCCTCGGCCTGTTCTTCGTGCAGATCGCCGAAGGCGAAGAGCTGCTTGATATGGACGAGCTCTCCGAGAAGTTCGATCCCGAAAACCTGTCCAAGGCCGGCGCCGTCTTCGACATCCAGAAGCTCGACTGGCTGAACGGCCGCTGGATCCGCGAGAAGCTGTCGGAAGACGAATTCCAGGCCCGCGTTCTCGATTGGGCAATGGAGAACGACCGCCTGAAGGCCGGCCTGCGCCTGTCGCAGTCGCGTATCTCCAAGCTTGGCGAGTTGCCGGAACTCGCGGGCTTCCTGCTCAAGTCCGATCTCGGCCTCGACCCGTCGGCCTTCGCCAAAATCAAGTCGCCGCCGGAAGAGATCCTCGAAATCCTCAACACCGTTCAGCCGGATCTGGAAAAGATCCTCGAATGGAACGTCGAGACGATCGAAGCCGAGCTGCGCGCCATTGCCGACCGTATGGGCAAGAAGCTGAAGGTCATCGTGGCGCCGCTCTTCGTTGCCATCTCCGGCTCGTCGCGCTCGCTGCCGCTGTTCGACTCGATGGCGATCCTCGGCCGCTCGGTCGTGCGCCAGCGGCTGAAACTGGCCTCCCAGGCAGTCGCCTCCCTCGTCGGCCCGAAGAACTGAACCGGACGTTTGCATCATGACCGAAAAGACCGAAACAGCGACCCTTTCCTCCGACGCAACAGAAGTCCGCGCCCAGAAGCTGAAGCTGCTGCGCGAACAGATCGGCGACGTCTATCCGGCGCATTTCCACCGGACTATGACGAACGCCGAACTGGCGGAGAAGTATAAGGATCTCGAATCCGACGTCGAAACCCAGGATGTCGTGACCGTTGCCGGCCGCGTCTATTCCTCGCGCAACTCCGGCATGTTCATGGACATCCATGACGCAGGCGGCAAGATCCAGATCTTCAGCCACAAGGATGTGACGCCGGAAGAAGCGCGCAACATGCTCGGCATGATTGATATCGGCGACATCATCGGCGTCACCGGCACCGTGCGCCGCACCAAGCGCGGCGAGTTGTCGATCAACGCTCGCGAAATCACCATGCTGACGAAGTCGCTGCTCCCCATGCCGGAGAAGTGGAACGGCATTGCCGACATCGAGATCCGCTACCGCAAGCGCCACCTCGACATCCTCAGCAACGAGGAATCGAAGCTCCGCTTCCAGCAGCGTTCGAAGATCGTCTCCGGCATCCGTCGCTTCATGGAAAACGACGGCTTCATGGAAGTCGAAACGCCGATGCTCCACTCGGTCTATGGCGGGGCTACCGCCGAGCCGTTCAAGACGCATCATAACACGCTGAAGCTCGACATGTACCTGCGCATCGCGCCGGAACTGTTCCTGAAGCGCACGCTGGTCTCCGGCCTCACCGACAAGGTATTCGAGATCAACCGCAACTTCCGCAACGAAGGTGTCTCGACCCGGCACAATCCTGAATTCACGATGATGGAGTGCTACTGGGCCTATGCCGACTACGAGGACATCATGGACCTCGTCGAGCGGCTGTTTGAAAGCCTGGCGCTGGCGATCCACGGCACGACGGAGTTCCCCTTCGGCGACAAGCAGCTCTCCTTCAAGGGTCCGTTCAAGCGCGTTCCGATGCCTGACGCCGTCAAGGAAGTGACCGGCCTCGACTTCCTCGCCATGAAGACCGACGAGGAAGCCCGCGCTGCCGCCAAGGCTGCCGGCTTCGAAGTCGAGAAGGACTGGACCTGGGGCGAATGCCTTGCCTTTATCTTCGAGGAGAAGGTCGAGGGCACGCTGATCCAGCCGAGCCACGTCACCCATTTCCCGAAGGACATCTCGCCTTTCGCCAAGGAAGTACCGGGCGAGCCGCGCCTCGTCGAGCGTTTCGAGACCTATTGCAACGCCTGGGAACTCGGCAACGCCTTCTCGGAACTCAACGATCCGGAAGAACAGCGCCGCCGTATGGTCGAGCAGCTGGAGCAGGCGCATGCCCGCGGCGAAAAGGAAAAGCAGCTGGACGACGAGTTCCTCGATGCGATCGACCAGGGCATGCCGCCGGCAGGTGGCCTCGGCATCGGCGTCGACCGTCTGATCATGCTGCTCACCAACGCGCCGTCGATCCGCGACGTCATCCTCTTCCCGGCTCGCCGCAGCAAGGCAGACTGAGCCGATACATTCTGAATAACAAAAGGCGGCGGCCCCCAGGGCTCGCCGCCTTTTTTATTGGAATGATCAGTGGCCGGCGGCTGGCGCGGTTTCCGCAGCAGGCGCCTCGGCCGGCGCTTCGCCGGACTCGCCACCCTCAGCGGGCTTTTCTTCCTTCGCCTCACCTTTCTTGCCACCCTTCTTGCCCTTGCCTCCGCCCTCTCCGCCCTCGGTGGCGGCAACAGCGATAGGATCGATACAGTCCGAGTAGTCCTTGAAGGATGCGTTCAGCGTGGTGATTTCATCTTCAGGCAGGTCGATGCGCTCGCCGAAGAACAGCCCGTTGGAGGCCGCCGTTCCATCGTAGTAACGCGCCGTGTAGGTCTTCGCTTCCTCGCTTTCGAGGACGGGATCGGGATGCGGAATATAGACGACGTCGGCACCCATCGCGCGGCCGCGAATATCAGAGCGCAGCGTCGGTCCGTTGGTATCGAGAACCACGACCTGCACGAGATCAGGCTTCTGCGCTTCGTAGATCGCCTTGGCCACCCGAAGCGCCGTCCTGACGCGTGTCATACCGTCAGTCGGCTCTGTCTTGATATACTTGCGGACCCAGATGCGGTTCTGCTTCTTGATGGTCACGAGGTTGACGTCGGTGCAGGCGAGCCCGTTGGTTTCTTCTGCGGAGGGGCCGAGGATCTTGTCTTTACCAATATATAGCGCGGCACCGCCGGAGACGCCCCCAAGGAGGGCGACGCCAACGATGATAAACACCAATTTCCGGGAGGGCCGGAAGATGCGCAGTAGGGCCTTCACGCCAACTGCTCCGCCATTAACAAGCTCCAACGCAATACGAGTGGTTTCGACGCTAGAGAAATGACGTTTCCGAATGCTTAAACGCGGCCTCCAACTTTGCGTCAGTATGGGATTAGCACCAAAAAAGGTCCAAGCTTTCCCTATGCTTGCCAATCCGTTAGCCGCCATGCTCTAACGACGCATGGCCTTCACGCTTCGTCAGATCCAGTATTTCGTCGCCGTCGCCGAACAGGGCTCCGTAACGCGCGCCGCGCAGAACCTTTCGATCTCGCAATCCTCGGTTACGGAAGCGCTCAAGGAACTGGAAACCGACCTCGGCGTCGAACTGTTCGACCGCCATCCGCGCGGCCTGACGATCACCCATAACGGCCACCAGTTCCTGCGCCACGCGACGAAGATCCTGGCAAGCGTCTCGGATGCTCGCACCAGCTTTTCCGGCAAGCAGAACGAACTGTCCGGCAAGCTCAACATCGGCGTCACCTCGCTGGTTGCCGGCTATGTGCTCTCCGATCTCCTGGCGCGCTATCGGCGCGCCTGCCCGGGCGTCGAAGTCAGCGCCATAGAGGACAATGGCGGCTATCTCGAACACCTGCTGGTCGGCGGCGAACTCGATGTGGCGGTCATGGTTATTTCCAACCTGCGCGACCGCATGGCCTTGCAGGCGGAAATTCTGGAAACCTCGCCCTACCGGCTGTGGCTGCCGATGGGCCATCCGCTGGTATCGGCCGACATCATTTCCGTCGCCGACATCGCCCGCGAACCGCTGATCATGCTGACCGTCGACGAAATCGAGGAGAACACCGGCAAGCTCTTGTCGGCGCTTGGGGCCCGCCCGCATGTCGCCTTCCGCACCCGTTCCGTGGAAGCCGTGCGCAGCCTTGTTGCGACAGGCGCCGGCGTGGCGCTGCTGCCCGATCTGGTCTATCGCCCCTGGTCGCTGGAAGGCGACCGCATCGAGAGCCGCGACGTTTCCGGCTCCCTGCCGGTCGTGCAGGTCGGCATGGTCTGGCGCAAGGGGTCGAGCCTGCCGCAAGCCGCGCGCGACTTCGTGGGCATCGCCGAAGCGCTGCGATCCGGCCGGCCTCGCTGACAATTCAGCGACGATATCGGAAATTCCGATATCGCCTTTCTGATAAATGAATTTGCGAAACCGGAAATTTCGTCGCACCTTTTCAACCGGGAACATAACGCCACAAAAAGTGGCACAACCGGGAGACATCAGATGAAATATCTTCTGAAATCGTGCACTGTCGCGCTCGCGAGCTTGAGTTTCGTGACGCAGGTTGTCGCCGCCGAACCGCTGAAGGCCTTGGGCAAGGGCGAAGGTGCGGTCAGCATCGTGGCCTGGGCCGGCTATATCGAGCGCGGCGAAAGCGACAAGAATTACGACTGGGTCACCTCCTTCGAAAAGGAGACCGGTTGCAAGGTATCCGTCAAGACGGCTGCCACGTCAGACGAAATGGTCTCGCTGATGAACGAAGGCGGCTTTGACCTCGTCACTGCCTCCGGCGACGCCTCGCTTCGCCTGATCGCTGGCAAGCGCGTCCAGCCGATCAACACCGACCTGATCCCGAGCTTCAAGAACGTCGACGAGCGGCTGCAGAACGCACCGTGGTACACCGTCAACAAGGTTCATTACGGCGTTCCCTATCTCTGGGGGCCGAACGTCCTGATGTACAACACCGACGCCTTCAAGGGCGAGGCGCCGAAGAGCTGGAAGGTGGTCTTCGAGGAAGAAACGCTCCCGGACGGCAAGTCCAACAAGGGCCGCGTGCAGGCCTATGACGGTCCGATCTATATTGCCGATGCCGCCCTCTACCTGATGGCCCACAAGCCGGAACTCAAGATCACCAACCCCTACGAACTCAACGAGGACCAGTACAAGGCGGCGCTCGACCTGCTGCGCGGCCAGCGCAAGCTCGTCTCCCGCTACTGGCACGACGCCATGATCCAGATCGACGACTTCAAGAACGAAGGTGTGGTTGCTTCCGGCTCATGGCCCTTCCAGGTCAACCTGATGCAGGCCGACAAGCAAAAGATCGCCTCGACCTTCCCGGAAGAAGGCGTCACCGGCTGGGCCGACACCACCATGATGCATGCCGACAGCGAACATCCCAACTGCGCCTACATGTGGATGGAACATTCGCTGCAGGCCAAGGTGCAGGGCGACGCCGCTGCCTGGTTCGGTGCCGTTCCCTCCGTTCCGGCAGCCTGCAAGGGCAACGAGCTGATGACCGACACCGGTTGCGCCACGAACGGCTATGATCACTTCGACAAGATCAAGTTCTGGAGAACCCCGACGGCCAAGTGCGAACAGGGCGAGTGCGTACCCTACCACCGCTGGGTGTCGGACTACATCGGCGTGATTGGCGGGCGATAATCCTGCAACGACGGACTCTTCCTCCCCGCCGGAGGAAGATGTCCGAAGGACGGACGACGCGGGAGACGCAAGAAGCAAGCGTCAGCGATACGCGAAGACGAACTTAGCCGCGCACTGCTCGTCCGCCCTTCGGATTAACGACCGGCTCGAAATCAACCGGCGCAGCCAATCGACCGAACCACACGTTTGGCAGGGCGGGCATCCTGTGCCCTCTCCACACTTCACTCTTCCTTCGGGGGGAGAGAACAAGACTAGCAAATCGGAGCCTATCATGATCCCCGCAGTCCGTTTCCAACAAGTCTCGCGCCATTTCGGCCAGGTTCGGGCCGTCGACAGCGTCGATCTCGAAATCGCGCCGGGCGAGTTCTTCGCGATGCTCGGCCCTTCCGGTTCCGGCAAGACCACCTGCCTGCGCCTGATCGCGGGCTTCGAGCAGCCGACGGGCGGCCATATCGAGATCTTCGGCGAGACGGCAGAGGGCGTCCCGCCTTATCGCCGCAACGTCAACACCGTGTTTCAGGACTATGCGCTCTTCCCGCATCTCAACATCCTCGACAACGTCGCCTACGGCTTGATGGTCAAGGGTATCGGTAAGGCCGAACGCACGAAGGCCGCCCAGCAGGCGCTGGAACTGGTGAAGCTGCCGGGCTACGGCGCGCGCAAGCCCGGCCAGCTTTCCGGCGGCCAGAGGCAGCGCGTGGCGCTCGCCCGCGCCCTCGTCAACAAACCGAAAGTCCTCCTCCTCGACGAGCCGCTCGGCGCGCTCGATCTGAAGCTGCGCGAGCAGATGCAGGAGGAGCTGAAGAGCCTGCAGCGGGCGCTCGGCATCACCTTCGTCTTCGTCACCCACGATCAGGGCGAGGCCCTGTCCATGGCCGACCGCGTCGCCGTCTTCAACAATGGCGGCATCGTGCAGGAAGGTACGCCGCACGACATCTACCGCCGCCCGAAGACCCGTTTCGTGGCCGATTTCGTCGGTTCGTCCAATGTCATCGCGCCCGACCTGATGACCGCGCTTGGCGGCGAGAGGCGTTGGGCAAGCCTGCGGCCGGAGGCCATTCACCTTTCCAGCGACGGCGTTGAATCGACCGTTGAGAATGCGAGTTTCCTGGGCGCCGCCACCCGCCTGACGGTTGCCGCCAAGGGCACGCGCCTGCATGTGATGCTGCCCGCCGGCGCCAATGTGCCTGACGTGGGCGAGAACGTCCGCCTCGCCTGGCAGCCTGTCGACGTGCACTACATGGATGACGCAGCATGACCGCCCTTGCTCTCACAAAGCCGGCAGCGCTGCGGGAGACCTCGATCCTGCCGGGTCGCGGCGGGCTCTTCGGTCGGCTCTCCGACGCCTTCTGGCGGCATCCGAAGCTGCTGCTTTTCCTGATGCTGACGCCGCCGCTGTTGTGGCTCGGCATCATCTATATCGGCTCGCTGATCGCGCTGCTCTTGCAGAGCTTCTTCTCGATCGATGATTTCTCCGGCCTTGTGAACTACGAGTTCACGCTGGCGACATACGCGCAGCTTCTCAGCCCGACGAATTTCGACATCATCATCCGCACCATCATCATGGCGGCGCTGGTGACGCTGGCTTCCGCCGTGGTCGCCTTCCCCATCGCCTACTACGCGGCCCGCTACGCGCAGGGCAAATGGAAGGCGCTGTTCTATCTCGGCGTCATGCTGCCGCTGTGGTCGAGCTATCTGGTCAAGATCTACGCCTGGAAGCTGATCCTAGCCAAGGAAGGCATCCTCACCTGGATCTTCGCCAAGCTGCACCTGTCCTGGCTGCTCGACGGTGTCCTCAACCTGCCCGTCATCGGTGGTAACTCGCTGTCGGTCAGCTATCTCGGCACCTTCCTCGTCTTCGTCTATGTCTGGCTGCCCTACATGATCCTCCCGACACAGGCGGCACTCGAACGTGTCCAGGGCAACCTGATCGAGGCCTCCTCCGATCTCGGCGCAACACCGAGCCAGACCTTCCGCACTGTTCTGTTCCCGCTGGCTCTACCAGGCATCGTCGCTGGCTCGATCTTCACCTTCTCGCTGACATTGGGCGACTATATCATTCCGCAGATCATCGGCTCGTCGCGTCTCTTCATTGGCCAGGCGGTCTATGCCCAGCAGGGTACTGCAGGCAACGTCCCGCTCGCGGCCGCTTTCTCCGTCGTCCCGATCGTCATCATGGCCATCTATCTCTGGCTAGCCAAGAAACAGGGGGCCTTCGATGCGCTCTGACCGTTCACAGCGTTCACCGCTGCTCCTGAAGATTGCCGCCGGCGGCGGCCTGCTCTTCCTGCACCTGCCGATCCTTCTGATCTTCGTCTACGCCTTCACGACCGAAGAGAAGAGCTACCAATGGCCGCCACCGGACCTGACCCTGCAATGGTTCGGAATTGCCTGGAACCGCCCGGATGTCTGGGCAGCCCTTGGACTATCGGTGCAGGTCGCAGTGATCGCCACATCGATCGCGCTGGTGCTCGGCACGCTCTGCGCCGCAGCCGTCAGCCAAACAAAGTTCTTCGGCCGTGAAGCGATCTCGCTGCTTGTCATCCTGCCGATCGCGCTGCCCGGTATCATCACCGGCATTGCGCTGCGCTCCGCCTTCAGCCTGTTCGACATTCCGTTCTCGGTCTGGACGATCGTGCTTGGCCACGCCACCTTCTGCGTCGTCGTCGTCTACAACAACGCCGTCGCCCGCTTCCGCCGCACCTCGGGATCCCTGATCGAAGCGTCGATGGATCTCGGCGCCGATGGCTTTCAGACATTCCGACACGTGATCCTGCCGAACATCGGCACGGCGCTCCTGGCTGGTGGCATGCTTGCCTTCGCGCTGTCCTTCGACGAGGTCATCGTCACCACCTTCACCGGCGGCCAGCAATCGACACTGCCGATCTGGATGCTCGAAGAACTCATCCGCCCGCGCCAGCGTCCTGTTACCAACGTGGTCGCGATGGTCGTCGTGCTCGTCACCTTCCTGCCGATCCTGGCAGCCTACTACCTCACTCGCGACGGCGACCAGGTCGCCGGAGCCGGCAAATAAACAGGAAGCGGGATAAGCCCCATCCCGCCCCTCAAAGACAAGGGAGAACATAATGGATACCGCGATGCTGATTGGGTCCCGCTTCGAAGCGGGCACGGAAACGGAAGAGCACATCCTGAATCCGAAGACGGGTGAAACAGTGCTTGACCTGCCGGAGGCCTCGCTTGGCCAGATCGACGCCGCCGTCGACGCAGCGGAAGCCGCGTTCAGGCACTGGTCGCAGACGACGCCGGGTGAACGCTCCAGCTACCTCCTGAAGATCGCCGATGCGATCGAGAAGGACGCGGCCGGCTTTGCCGCCCTGGAAGCACTGAACTGCGGCAAGCCGATCAATGCCGTGCTCAACGACGAAATCCCCGCGATCGTCGATTGCTACCGCTTCTTCGCCGGTGCGGTGCGGAACCTGCACGGCCCGGTCGCCGGCGAATACCTGCCCGGCCACACCTCGATGATCCGCCGCGACGCCGTCGGCATCGTCGGCTCGATCGCGCCCTGGAACTACCCGCTGATGATGATGGCCTGGAAGCTGGCACCGGCGATCGCAGGCGGCAACACCGTCGTCTTCAAACCGTCCGAACAGACGCCGCTCACCGCCCTGAAAATGGCGAAGCTGCTCTCCGAAATTCTGCCGGAAGGCGTCGTAAACGTCATTCTCGGCCGTGGCGAAAGCGTCGGCAATGCTCTGATCAACCACCCGAAGATCTCGATGCTGTCGATCACCGGCGACGTGGCGACCGGCAAGAAGGTGCTGCAGGCCGCTGCCAAGACCGTCAAACGCACGCATCTGGAGCTCGGCGGCAAGGCCCCGGTCATCGTCTTCGACGACGCTGATATCGATGCCGTCGTCGCGGGTATCCGCACCTTCGGCTACTACAATGCCGGCCAGGATTGCACCGCCGCCTGCCGCATCTATGCCGACGCGAAGGTCTACGACAAGTTTGTCGCCGACCTCTCCTCGGCGGTTTCCTCGATCAAGTTCAACCAGCAGGATGACACGGAAAACGAAATCGGCCCGCTGATTTCCAAGCGCCAGCGCGACCGCGTCGAAAGCTTCGTCGCCCGTGCCGGCGAGCACAAGCACATGGAGATCACGACGGGCGGCAAGACCTCCGGCGACAAGGGCTTCTTCTACACGCCGACCGTTATTGCCGGCGCCACGCAGGATGACGAAATCGTCCGCCGCGAGGTCTTCGGCCCTGTCGTGTCGGTGACCCGCTTCACCGATGTCGAGGATGCCGTCACCTGGGCAAACGACAGCGACTATGGCCTCGCTTCGTCGGTCTGGACCAAGGATATCAGCCGCGGCATGAAGACCGCCGCCCGCCTGCAGTACGGCTGCACCTGGATCAACACCCACTTCATGCTCACCAACGAGATGCCGCACGGCGGCCTGAAGCAATCAGGCTACGGCAAGGACATGTCCGTCTACGCACTGGAAGACTACACGGCCGTCCGCCACGTCATGATCAACCACGGTTGATCCGCTTGGCCGGGCCGCTGGCCCGGCCGCAACCTAAAAACAAGAAGATACGCAAAGGGGAGTCCACATGAAACGCCGTACCATTCTTGCCGCCTTCGGCGGCATCTGCCTCGCCTCGACGCTCGCGGGCGTACCCGCCTATGCCGCCGATCAGGCGCCGGTTGAAGTCGTCCAGCAGTACCTAGCCGCATGGAACACCCACGACGCCGCCAAGGCCGCTTCCTATTTCGACGAGAAAGTGAGCTACTACGACGCATCCGTCGGCAAGCCGACTGTCGGGAAGGCCGAGGCCAAGGCAGCCGTCATCGATAACTTCATGACTGCCGCACCGGATCTGAAATGGGTCATGCGCGGTGATCCGATCGTGAGCGGAAACAAGGTTTCCTTCGAGTGGACTTTTTCGGGCAACAACACCGGCGCCTGGGCGGATGGCACCAAGGCAACCAACAAGTCCTTCTCCTTCGACGGCGCATCTGTTTTCGTCATTGAGAACAACGCCATCAAGCAGCAGTCGGATTATTACGATGCTCTCGGCTTCTCCAAACAGCTGGGCCTGATGTAACCGACAACGAACCGACGGCACCCACCAGAAAGGGCGCCGTCGGTTTACCGCTTCGGCCCGCAATCCGGCCTGTGCTGATTGCGGCAACCGCCATGGAACAAATTTCCTCGCACCGCGTCATCTAGGCGATGAACACAGAGGAAAAAATTCATGCTTAAATGGGCTCTCATATTTTTCGTTATTTCGCTGCTCGCCGGCTTCTTCGGCTTCTCCGGGGTTTCGGCGGCAACCGCGACGATTGCCCGCGTTCTCTTCGGCATTGCGCTGGTGATCTTCCTGATCTTCCTGATCCTGGCGCTCATGGCTGGACAGGCGATCCTCTAGCCTGTTTTCGTCCGTTGCGCGGCAAATAGAGGCACCGAGTCCTTGAAGCCTTTCAGCGACACGGCGCCCAGCCCCTGAAACGCAAGACCACGTTCTGCCGCTTCTGCGGCAGTTCGCGTATTGGGGCAGACGAGTGTCTGCGATGGCCCGGCAACCGCTGAAACACGAGCCGCGAGATTGACCGTTCTTCCGAAAATATCGCCATCGCGCGGTACCACCTGCCCTGTTGCCACACCAACCCGCACGGGAGGAAGATCGTGCTCCCGGCTTTGCTCGACCAGGCAAAGTGCCGCCTCGACCGCCGAAGCGGCGTCCGGGAACAGCATCATCACGCCATCTCCCAAAGGCTTGACGATGCGTCCCTCGCAGGTGCCCGCAAGCCGCTGCGCGATCGCCTCGAAACGAGCGGCCTTCTCCGCAGCCGGCGCGTCTCCGATCTCATGCGTCAGGCCGGTGAACCCCGAAAGATCGGCAAAGGCCACCGCCGGAAGGCTCTCCTCGTCGCCCGGCTCCATGCCATGTTCGCGCAAGGCTTCCTGGAGCCTGCCGACGATGTTGTCGAAGACAGTTTCTTCGAGCATCCTTCGTTGCAGCAGGAACAGCACCCGAAATCCGATTCGCTGCAATGCCAGACGCCGACCCGCCGAGATCTCCAGAAGCTGATGATAACTGATGCCGGCATTCAGCATCGGTTCCTCGACTTCTGCGCGGAAGAGGTCACGCATGGTATCGACGCAACGCCGCACCGAATGGCCGAAGACGCGCAATACCCGTTCCATGCCGGCGGCCGATGCGCCGAGCTGCATGCATTCGGCGATAAGCCGTACGAACTCGACATCGTCCTCGCGAAGCGGATGTTCGGGTGACAACAAGGGCAGGCTTGCGCTTGCCCTCAGGCTGTTCACCGTATCGAGGTCGAGATTTCCAGCCGCGACTTCGTCGTCGACCGATGTGCTTGTCATGGTCACCGGCTCGAACATCAGTTGGCTGGCGAATTCGAACGAGAAGATCTGCCGTTTCAGCCCCTCAGCCAGAACATCGAGACTGATGCCGGCATCCTGCAGCGCAAGCATCAGACGAAGCCGGCTGACATCGCTGAGAGAATAACCCAGCGCGCCGGGGTCGATGATCTGCCTTTGCTCAAGAGCAGCAAGCCGCACGTCATCGCAGCCGGCAAGCATCAATAATCTGTCACGCGTCAGCGCTTCCATCGCGGCAACCTCTGGATAAGGAGATTGCCTTTTACATCAAAGCCGTGTGTCTCTCCACGCAGCCAATCGGGTTAGAGAAGGCTTGCTCCGACATTGATGGCGAGCGCCAGGATCGTGGTGTTGAACAGGAACGACAGGACGGAATGCAGCAGCGTCAGCTTGCGCATCGCGGTCGTGCTGGTCGCGACATCGGCGGTCTGCGAGGCTACCCCGATGGTGAAGGAATAGTAGAGGAAATCCCAGTAGACCGGCTCCTCCACGCCTTCGGGAAACTTCAGCCCATCCCCCTTTAGGCCATCGCCGTCGTCATCGACGCCGTAGAATCGATGCGCGTAATGCACGGTAAACAGCGTGTGCAGGAACACCCAGGAGATCAGGATGGTGACGACGGCGACCAAGGCTCGCGTCAGCGCCACGCTAGGCTCCGCTTCCTTCACCTGATGCAGTTCGAGCCCGATGCCGGCGATACTTGCCAGCGCCGCGGCGATCGACAGGAACATCAGCAGTGAATCGGAAAAGTCGAGATCGGCCGCCCGCTTGCGGATCGTCGCGACGCTCGCCCGCAGCATGCGCCGCCACGTGGCGGCGATAAAAATGACGGCCGAGACGTTCCACCCGGCCAGTACATTGCGGGCATTGACCTCGCGCGTCGTGAGAAGCAGGAACACCAGGAAGCCGATGAGCACAGCGATGAGAAAGATCGCGTGCTTGCGCAGAAGCTGCATGACGCGGCCCGTCTCGCCGCCGGTATGATCAGCCATGTCCTGCTCCACCAATGCCAGATTGCCTTTGATATCAGCTTGATGGCAGCCCGAGCAATATGGACCTCAGCCCGTCCAGCCACCATCGACGACATGGATCTGCCCGGTGGTGAACCCGGCCTCGTCGCCGGCGAGGTAGGTTACGAGAGCAGCGATTTCTTCAGGCGTCGCAATCCGCCCCATCGGCTGGCGGCCGATGAAATCTTTCAAGGCCTTCTCGTAGTCGCCGGTGGCGCGCAGGCGATCATGCAGTGAGGGGCTGTCCACGGTGCCAGGGCAGATCGCATTGGCGCGAATGCCCTTGGCGACGAAATCCGACGCGATCGACTTGGTGAGCCCGATGACGGCGGCCTTCGAGGCGCTGTAAGCGAAGCGATTGGGAACACCCTTAACGCTTGATGCGACGGACGCCATGTTGACGATCGACCCCTTGCCCTTCTCCAGCATGCCGGGAAGGAATGTGCGGCAGGTCGTGTACATCGCCTTGGCGTTCAGGTTGAAGGAGAAATCCCAATCCTTCTCGTCGCATTCCAGGATCGTGCCCGCATGGACGAAGCCTGCGCAATTGAAGAGAACGTCGATCGGCCCGATCTCGGCTGCAAAGGCGCGGACTGCATTCCCGTCGAGCACATCGAGGATGTGCTTTTCGGCTCCTTCGAGCGTGGAAAGCGTCTTCTCGTTGATGTCGGTCGCGTAGACATGCGCGCCGAGCGAAAGGAAGCGCTCTGCGCTTGCGCGCCCGATACCCTGACCCGCCGCCGTGATGACGACCTTCTTGCCTTCCAGACCGTGACTCATACGTCCTCCCGAATAATCCAGCGCTTGCGACGCATTCATTCATATGCAAACAATATATTCACATTGGCGTCAACCGGAGTGGAGTGCGGTTTCGTCGCCAAAGGAAACCTAATCGATTTCATCTCGCCCGGCATGGCAAATCTGGTCACGCAATGGACCAAGACGCTTCCCTGCGGCAAGATCACTCAGTGGGAGGAACCGCATGCTTTTCGACACTCACCTGCACATCGTTGATCGGCAGGCGCTCGACTACCCCTGGCTGTCGGGCGCGGGCGATCTCAATCGCGACAACCTTTACGAAGACTACGCACGCGATGCGCTCCGCTGCGGGATCTCGAATGTGCTTCACATGGAAGTCGACGTCGCAGCTGACCGCATTGACGACGAGACGAACTACCTCAGAGAAATCAGTCGCCGCCCGGGAAGCCTGGTGCGCGGGGTGATTGCAGCCTGCCGCCCCGAGGAAGAGAGCTTCGCATCCTATCTCGAGCAGTCGCTGGCCGATCCTTTCGTCAAGGGCTTCCGTCGCGTTCTGCATGTGGCACCCGACGACACCGCCGCGCAACCGATCTTCCGTGAAAACATCCGGCGGCTGTCCGGCACACGCCTGACCTTCGATCTCTGCACCTTCCCGCATCAGTTCGAGACCGTCCTGACGCTCGTCGATCACTGCCCCGATGTTCGTTTCATCCTCGACCATTGCGCCAATCCGCCGATCAAGAGCGGCATGAACGACATCTGGCGCAAGGGAATCACTGAGTTCGCCCGCCGTCCGAACGTCACCGCAAAGATCTCGGGCGTCATTGCCTATGGCGATCTCGAAAGCTGGTCGGTCGAGAGCTTGCGCCCCTACGTCGAGCACACGATCGGCAGCTTCGGCTGGGATCGCGTCGTCTGGGGCAGCGACTGGCCGGTCTGCACGCTGGGCGGTGGATTGACGCCCTGGGTTGCCGTCACGCACGCATTGACGTCTGGCTGCAGCGCCGAGGAGCGCGACAAGCTCTACCAGGCCAACGCCAAGCGCATCTGGTCGATCTGAAACGAAAAAGGGCGGCGCCGATGGCACCGCCCTTCTCTATTGGAAAGCTCGCAGGCCTTAAGCGGCAGCGAGCTGCAGTTCCTTCTGGACCATGGCGCGAAGCGTGCCGAGATCCTTTGCGAAGGCGCGGATACCTTCGGCGAGCTTTTCCGTCGCCATCGCGTCTTCGTTCATCATCCAGCGGAACGTCTTTTCGTCGACGCTGATCTTCGGGGCTGGCTTCGACACGTCCGGCGAAAGCTTGCGCTCAAGCTTGCCCTGGTCGTTGGAGAGTTCATCGAGCAGGTTCGGCGCGATCGTCAGGCGGTCGCAACCGGCCAGGGCTTCGATTTCGCCGGCGCTGCGGAACGACGCGCCCATGACGATCGTCTTGATGTCGTTGGCCTTGTAGTAGTTGTAGATGTCGCGGACGGAGATGACGCCCGGATCTTCCTCAGGCGTGAATTCCTTGCCCGTCGACTTCTTGTACCAGTCGAGGATACGGCCGACGAACGGCGAGATCAGGAACACCTTGGCGTCGGCGCATGCAACGGCCTGGGCCTTCGAGAACAGAAGCGTCAGGTTGCAGTCGATGCCTTCCTTCTGCAGGACTTCGGCAGCGCGGATGCCTTCCCATGTCGACGCGAGCTTGATGAGGATGCGATCCTTCTCGATGCCGCGTTCCTTGTAGCCGGCGATGATGCTGTGGGCCTTTTCGATCGAAGCCTTTGTGTCGAAGGACAGATCGGCATCGACTTCGGTCGATACACGGCCTGGCACCAGCTTGGACAGTGCGGCGCCAACGGAAATCGCCAGACGATCGGCAACGGCAGCCGAAACGGCGTCCGGGTTTCCGCCCTGCTTCTTGCCCCAGGCAACGGCTTCCTTGATCGCGTCAGCGAACATCGGCGTACCGAGTGCCTTGAGCACGATGCTCGGGTTCGTGGTGCAATCGACCGGCTTCAGACGGGCAACGGCTTCGATGTCACCGGTATCGGCAACGACGGTGGTAATTTCGCGGAGTTGGTCAAGCTTGGATGTCATGGCTACTGGTCCTTTTGACTTGAGCTGCGAACCGGTGCGAATATCGCCCGGCAAATCTGTCTACGAACAAGCTGTACTGCTCATCGGATCGCGTCCGCCGTTTCCGAGCAGGCCGCTGATGTAAGGGACGGTCGTATCGCCGTTACAGAAAGACGTCATGGTTCGGACGCGCAGCTCATCAGGCCGCAGCGCAAATGCCGACGATGACTTCCCGCTTGCCCGCACATTGCCTCCTCGGACGCACAAGGCGACTACTTCACGGCGACTATCGCTATTCCGACCCAGATATGTCAAGGACATTTGTGCATTTCAATTGACATAAGTGTCACACCCGTCATTATCGGGCGGAATAACGAACCTGTCCTGGCTTGATGGTAGATCTAGGGCGCCAATCGCTCCGGAGGAGATGTGGCCAAGCTCAAACGCGGAACGCACACGGCTTATTCTGAAGCATCGTCGCTGAGATTGCGTGCGGCTTGGCTCTATTACAATCAGGGGCTGACGCAAAAGGACGTTGCCGAGCAGCTCGGCATCAGCCGTACGACCGTGATCCGCCTGCTGGACGAGGCGATGAAGCGCAGCGAAGTGCAGATCTGGATCAACGACTCGATCGGCGACTGCGTCGAGCTGTCTGTGAAGCTGGAGCGCGCCTATGGCCTCGACGAAGCGATCGTCGTGCCGGGCCCGCCACAGCCGGATGCCAACTCGCTGGCAAAGAGCGTCGGCCTTGCGCTGGGACAGTTTCTCTCCGAAGCCATTCCCGACAACTATACCATCGGCGTTGGCTGGGGCCGCACGATGACGGCCTCGCTCTCAAGCTTCCGGCCGCCGCGCCGCGACAATTGCAAGGTCGTCTCCCTGCTCGGCGGCGTCGTCGCCGTCCACCAGACGAACCCGATCGATTACACCTGGCGGCTGGCGAGCCAGCTCGGCGCCGAGTGCTACATGTTCCTGGCGCCGCTGCTTGTCGATTCGACGGAGACGAAGCGGAACCTCATCGAGAAGTGCGGCCTGGACACGATCTACAGGCTGGCTGAAACGCTGGACCTCGCGATCGTCAGCTGCGGCGATATCGGCCCGCACTCGACCTCCCTGTCGGAGGGATGGATCTCGAAGGCGGAGCTGCAGCAACTGATCGACGCCGGCTGCGTTTGCGATACAATGTTCAACTTCCTCGACAAGGACGGCAACACGATCGATCACTCGATCAACAGCCGCGTGATGTCGGTGGATCTCGATACCCTGAAGAAGGCCAGGCATATCGTCTTGTCATCGGGCGGCGCGCATCGGGCCGTGGCAATCCGGGCGACCATCAAGCGCATCGGCTGCAATACGCTGATTACCGATGAAAGTGCCGCCAAGGCCCTGCTCGAACTGGCAGACGCGGCCTGAAAGGTTAGCTTTCAGAACCAGACGTCGCCGACCGTCCGCCCGTCCCTCGGCAGATTCTCGAAACTGTGCAGGCCATCGAAGCACTGTAGCGGGATATCAGCCACATCGTCAGGCTCGGCGAGGCGAAGATTGACCGCGATCCGCGTCCTGCCGTCCTCGCCGGTCGTCAGGCTCCGCCAGCTGACGACATTTCCGCAGTGACTGCAGAAATTGAAGGACAAGCACCGCGACCCGCGAATATACGGACGAAGTGCATGGGTTTGGTCGTCCACTTCAATTTCGTGGCCGTCGTACCCATAAGCCCAGAGCACGCCGTAACGCCTGCAGGCCGTGCAATTGCAGATCGTCGCGTCAGGAATATGCCCCCGGAAGGTCCAGCGAACGGCTCCGCAAAGGCAGCTGCCCCGGGTAACGCCGTCACCGCGTTGTTCCGCTTCATCCGCCGTCATCCCGCGCCCCCTGTCATCGCAGGCGACACAGGCGCGACAGCTGCGACTGCGCCCAGTTGCGTCCGAAATCCTGCGTGTCCGGTAATCCTGACAAAAGGCTGCCGATCTCGCCATCGATTTCTATGTGAGTGTCGGTAATTCTGCAGGCGGCCGGATCGAGGGAGACAGTTGCGACAACCTTGCCCTCCACGGGCGCCATCTGAAACAGCGCGTCATCCCCGGTCTCGCAGGTCAGCAGCGCCGTCGCCTTAACGGAAGCAAGCCCGTCACCCGACGAACAAACATCCGCCGACAGGACCCTGAAGCTGCTGGTTCGATTGGGACCGACGGGAAGCTGCTCACAGAGCTGCGCGGTCGAAATCGCGTGTGAAATGTTGGGCCATTCCGGGTTATCGGTCACAGACCTGCAGCCCGCCCATGCCGGCGCGCTCCCCGCCAGGCACAGGACAATGGCGACGCCAACGATCCCGGACGGCTTCTCTCCTGCCTTCATGATTCCGCCTCCTCGCGAATCCCAGCGGCAGAATCAAACCCGCAATTCCCGGGTTTTTGATGGCAGAGAGACGATCAAGTATGGCGGACGCGGCGGCTACGAGCGCCGCCTCAATACCGATCAAGCGTGCGCCGCTTCCCAGCCCAGCATCGCCCGCTTGCGGGTCAGCCCCCAATGATAGCCGGTCAGAGCGCCGCTCTTGCCGAGCGCCCGATGGCAGGGAACCACGAACGAAATCGGGTTGGCACCGACGGCAGCTCCCACGGCGCGCATCGCTGTCGGCCGCCCGATGTCGTTGGCGATATCGCTGTAGGTCACGGCCTTGCCGAAGGGGATCTTCAGCAGGCTTTCCCAAACCTGCACCTGGAAATCGGTGCCGATCAGCACGACACGCAGCGGCTGCTCGCATGCCCAGCGTCCGGGCTGGAATATGCGCTCCGCATAGGGCGCGGTCGCTTCGCTGTCTTCCACATAGGCCGCATTGGGCCAGCGGCATGTCATATCCTCGAGGCAGGCCACCTCGTCACCGATATCGCTGAAAGCGAGGCCCGCAAGGCCGCGGTCCGTTGCCATCACCAGCGCAATTCCGAAAGGTGACGGATGGAAACCGTAGCGGATCGTCAACCCGCCGCCTCTCGCCTTCCATTCTCCGGGCGACATCGCCTCGTGGGTGACGAAAAGATCGTGCAGGCGGCTGGGGCCGGACAGCCCGACCTCGATCGACGTCTCCAGCAGCGGCATCGCCTCCTGGCGCAGCAGCCGCTTCGCATGGTCGAGCGTGACCGCCTGCAGGAACGCCTTGGGGGACAGACCCGCCCAGCGCGTGAACGTCTTCTGCAGCTGCGTCGGCGATTGGCTTAGCCGTGCCGCGATGGTTTCGAGAGACGGCTGATCGCGATACTCCTCGGTGATGAGTTCGATCACCTGGCGCACGGTTTCGTAATCAGAGCCTTCGGGCGTGATGTCGTTGTTGAGCTTGGCTACCATGTTCATGATCTTTCTCCTTGAACCAAGGAGATAGTCAAGGGAGCGATCGCAAACCACCCGTTTCTTGCGGGCTGGTCAGATCCGTTGCTTGACGGTGGCTAGTGCACGCTTGAAGGCCTTTGCAAAGCTCTCGCGGTCATCGGGATTAAGGAATGAGCCGATGTCAGTGCCCTTTCCCTCACCTGATATGTACATGGAAAGAATGCCTATTTCCTGGTGTCGGCGAACGAAGAAGCGAGTCCAGAACGGATTGAAGTGGTGCTCGACCATCTTGCCCGACGGCGCGAACTTGCGGACCGAGATATCGGTGCGCGATACCGTCACTTCCTCCCGCGCGCGGCCGGAGCGGTAGTTCAGCCAGAAGGCACCGTAGAGCAGCAGGAAATCCAGCCCGAAAAAGAAGCCGATCGGCCAAGCTCCCGTCGCTACGAAGAACATGCCGTACATTCCGCAGACGGCACCGGTCAGAAGCAGCAACACCTTGAACCCCTTGCGACCGAGCGATCGGTAGGGAAAAAGCTCGGCGGCAAAAACAGGTTCGTTGGCGCTATCGGCGTTGCTTTCCATCATGGCTGCCAAGTATAGATTTTACATGCCGACTCCGAAACTCAAATCATCAGCCACATCGTCGCAGAACTCAAAAGTGATCGTCCGCCGCAAGAAGCCGGTGACGGTTCGCTCGGCCTATTCGGAAGCCGAGCGGGAGGAGATATTCCGCCGCTTCTCGATCCAGCGGCCGGAGCCGAAAGGCGAACTGGAGCACAGCAACCCATTCACCCTTGTCGTCGCCGTCGCTCTCTCGGCCCAGGCGACGGACGCGGGTGTCAACAAGGCGACGCGGGCGCTCTTCAAGGCCGCCGACACGCCCGAGAAGATGCTGGCGCTCGGAGAAGAGCGGGTCCGCGACTACATCAAGACGATCGGGCTCTATCGAAACAAGGCGAAGAACGTCATCGCGCTCTCGCAGATGCTGGTCGACACGTTCGGCGGCGTTGTGCCGCAGACGCGCGACGAACTGGTGATGCTCCCGGGTGTCGGCCGCAAGACCGCCAACGTCGTGCTGTCAATGGCCTTCGGCCAGGCCACCATGGCGGTAGATACGCACATTTTCCGCATCGCCAACCGCATCAAGCTGGCGCCGGGAAAAACGCCCGACGAAGTCGAGGAGCGGCTGATGAAGGTGGTGCCGAAACACTACCTCTACCACGCGCATCACTGGCTGATCCTGCACGGCCGCTATACCTGCAAGGCGCGCAAGCCAGAATGCGAGCGCTGCGTCATTGCCGATATCTGCAAATCGCCTGAGAAGACCTGGGATGTGCCCGCCCCATTGGTCGAGCTACCGCCGCAGGTGATCGGCGAGGCCGTCGAGTAAGACGCTCACATCCGAACGCCGAGTTCCTTGCGCGACAAAAGCTTGTTGAGATGCACCATCATGCCCGCGGCAAAGAGCGGCGTCAGAAGGTTGACAATCGGGACGGCCAGAAATCCGGCGATGACGAGGCCGGCGAGAAAAACCGTGCCTGCGTGTCGCGCCCGGAACTGCCGCGCTTCCTCCGGCGAGCGAAATCGCATCGCCGCGAACTCGAAGAACTCGCGCCCCAGAAGGTAGCCGTTCACGAGAAAGAACGCGACGATGTTGATGCCCGGTATGAACAGCAGAAACAGCGCGACGACATTGCCGAGGATGACGACGCCGAGGAACTTGATCGAACTGGAGATCGAGGCCGCCAGCGGCATGGCCTTGCCCGCAGCGTCGGACGGGTAGTCACGCTTCTCGACGACCTCGGCAACGTCATCGAGAAAGAGGCCGGCGATCAAGGCCGTCACCGGCGACAACAGCAGGGCCAATCCGAGCGCAAGCCCGATCCCCGCCAGGATGAGGAAAACAAAGCTCAGCCAGCCGGCCCAATCAGGCATGGCCGGCAAGAAGGTGGCGACCCAGGGAAAGATGAGGGAGATGAAGGCACTGCGAAGCGCCAGCCACAAAGCGACGAGCACAAGAACGGTCAGGCCGAGCACCTTCCAGAAAACCGCTCTCGTCTCCACCGCGAAAAGATTAGCGGCAGCAAGGCGAGCGGCTTGAAAGATCATTTTGACGTCTCCGGTTGTAGCCAGGATGTAAGAAGTGAATCTTTGAACGGCAAGGCTGAAAATATTTCGGTTGTTCTTCGAAATCTTGTCGGAAAAGGCATATTAATATATATTTATCTAACATCACAATTTGCTGGAGATGTGCAGCTTCTAGGCGCTTTTGCAAACCGACGGTTTACTTCGAGTGCCCAAGAAACACTTCCGGAAAGATCAGGAAATCTGCCGTGGAAGATTTTGTTCACAAGCTCCGGCACTACGCCAAATCCGGCACCCCCGCCGAACGACGGATCGCGAAGTATTTCGCCGAACACCTCAATGACCTGCCGTTCGAGACCGCCGCTTCGGTGGCCGATCGGCTGGATCTGAGCCCGATGACCGTCGGCCGTTTTCTGCGGGCGCTTGGGTATCAGGGGTTGGATAGCGTCAAGGTCCAGATCCGCGAGACGTCGAGCATCTCGGCAACGCAATTGCAGGCGTCGATGACGGAACTGCAGACCGATGCGTCCGATGGAAAGACGCTGGCGATGCTGGTGTCCGAACAGATCCAGGCGCTTCATCACATCTACCACCTGACAGGCCAGCCACAATGGAACGACGCGATCGCCGCGATCAACGTCGCCCGCGAGGTCTTCGTGGCATCGCATGCGGGTCTGTCAGGCTTTGCGGCTCATTTCTGTCAGCGCCTCACGCAGGCGCGTGACGGCGTCTGCGCTCTGGATGGGACCGGCAGCCGCTTTGCCGAACTTTTCGCACGCCTGAACGGCAACGACGCATTGCTCGTTATCATCGACAGCCAGCGCTTCGGCAAGGCACGGCTGCTGGCCCGCACTGCCCGACGCTACGGCTACAAGGTGCTGGTGATCACCGCCCAAAGCACCAACTGGATGCCCGACCAGACCAACCTGATCCTGCCATTGCCGGCGTGTCGCCCGGATGAAGGCGATTGCCTTCCACCGTTGATGGCCCTTCTCGATTGTCTCTCGGAGGCTGTCGTGACCGCGGCGGGGCAGGAAGCAACGGCGCGGAAACGCCGGATGGCCGAATTCGCCGCCATGCTGGGCGAAAGCGCGCATCGCTGATCCCCAGCGACTACTCCATCGCCTCCAGCTCGGCCCGGTGCCGATACATCGCCATCAGTCGCCGATAATCCCGGTCATAGACCGCCCGCTTGCTTTCATCCGGAAGCCGCACATCGCCTCCGGGATACATCGCCTCGCCTGCCGTAGGCAGATCGGCATGGACGCCGCAGGCGACGGACGCGGCCATCGCCGTTCCAAGCAGCACTGCCTCATTCATCTTCGGCACCACGACTTTGCAGCCGGTCGCATCCGAGTAGAGCTCCATCAGCACCGGGTTCTTCACATGTCCGCCCGCGACATGCAGCGTGTCGGGCACATAGCCATATTCCTTCATCCGCTCCAGAATGTGGCGGATCCCGAGCGCGATCCCCACCGCTGCGCGCCAGTAGAGCGCGCAGAGCCCGTCGAAGGATGTATCGAGCGTCAGCCCGCTGATGGCACCGACGGCATGCGGATCGGCAAGCGGCGAGCGGTTGCCGTGGAAGTCGGGCAGGACGAAGATGCGAGCGCCGAATTCAGCCCCCTCTTCGGAGCGAAGCTGGGCGATGCGCAATGCGATCCTCTGATGCAAGGCAGCGGTCGGCTCGCCACCCGCCGCGTGCATCCGCACGATATGATCGAGCAGGGCCCCGGTTGCCGATTGTCCTGCCTCGACCAGCCAGGATTCAGGGAAGACAGCCTCGTAATATGGCCCCCACATTCCATGGCTCGGCTTGCGCTCGCGCGAAAACGACACGATGCAGCTGGATGTGCCGGCAATCAGCGCCAACTGGCGCTCAAGCCCGCTGGTATCGCGCGCCTCGCCGCCAAGCGTGCCGAGCGCACCGGCATAGGCATCAATCATCCCCGCCGACACATGACATGCGGTCGTCAAGCCGAGCGCGGATGCGGCCTCCCGAGTCAGCGTCCCGACGCTTTTGCCGACAGGAACCGTTTCGTCAGGTAGCCGACCGCGCTCTCGAAGATCGTCAAGTCCGATCTGCTCGAGAAAATCCGCCTGCCAGCCCTTGTCGAGATGCGCGAGATAATTCCACTTTGCCGTTAGCGTACAGCGCGACCTTGCCAGCGCACCCGTGGCCTTCCACGTCATGAAGTCGGCAAGGTCAAAGAGATAGCCGGTGTTCATCCACGTGCCCGGCAGCTTCCGCTTCAGCCACATCAGCTTCGGCATTTCCATTTCGGGCGACATGAAATGCCCGGAATGCTCCATGACGGGATGTTTCGTGGCCGTGCAGAAATCGGCTTCCTTCAGCGCCCGGTGGTCGAGCCAGACGATGGTATCGAAACGTCGCTCGCCGCCGGTGGAGACACTGATCTGGCCGCCGTCGACGTCGCGCACGACGAGCGAGCAGGTGGCGTCGAAACCGATCGCTCCGACCGATTCCGGTGCCGCGCCGGATTGTTCCATGGCCTTGCGCACGGAGATACAGACGGCAGACCAGATATCTTCGGAATCATGCTCGGCGTGGTTCTCACGCGGCCGGTTCATGAGGATCGGGTGTTCGGCCTTGCCCAGAAGCTGGCCACGGATATCGAAGACGCCAGCGCGCGCGCTGCCGGTGCCGATATCGACCGCGACCACATGCTGAGGCATTAAAGGTGCATCCCGTCCCGTTTATGTTTTCGGACAAGGTGTATCAAATCCGGCATCGCGTCAAACACCGCTTCGGGCGAAAGCCGGTCAAGTTCAGCGCGATAGCCCGCGAAATTGGCGTGCGAGCCACCGGTGAAGGCAAACACCGTCATGCCCGCGGCCTTCGCAGCTTCGATGCCCGCGGGGCTATCCTCGATCACGATGCAATCGGCCGGGTCGACATGCATCTCACGCGCCGCATGCAGGAAAAGGTCCGGCGCCGGCTTGCCGTTTTTCACCATCGTCGCGCTGAAGATGTCGGGCAGCCGATCGATCAGGCCGGTCACCGTCAGCGACAGGCGAATGCGCTCCACCTGGCTCGAGGACGCGACGCAACAGGGAATGCCGAGACTATCGATGGTAGCGGCAACTCCATCGATAGGCTTCAGCTCCTTGCGAAAACGCGCATAGAGATTGGTGCGCAACTGCTCGAGGAATTCCTGTCCGGGGTGAACGTTGTACTCGTTCTTCATCGCGTCGATGACAGTCGCCAGACTGCGCCCGAGGAAGCGGCCATAGACCTCATCCTCGGTAATCGGCACCCCCAGATCGTTCATCGCCTTGACGAGAACGGTGACCGAGATCGGCTCGCTATCGACGAGCACGCCGTCGCAGTCGAAAATGACCAGCCGTGTTTCAGCTTCAGCCATGACAGATCCAATCACAGTTGGTGCAGAGATCCCATCCGCCCGACTGGGCGGAGGGTGGCGGCAACGGTGCCGCCACCTAATCCTTACACGGCAAGCTTGTTGTCGAGATAGAGCTGCAGGGTTTCGCGCGTGCCCTTTTCCCACAGGGTTTTCAGCGCGTGAGCAAAGCGCTTGCGGAATACCTCGGATTTCGACACCTCCCCGAAAATGTCGTCGAAGGCGAGGAAGGCCATCGGATCGTCCTTGGCTTTCAATGCCGCGGCATGCAGCCGGTCGGCGCTGGCGTCGTTGAAGACGATATCCTTGCCGCTATCGGTCTTGCCCGCGAAATAGCGGCACCACAAAGCCGACACCAGCGCCAGACCAACGACATCCCGGCCCTGGTTAAGATTGTCGAGCGTCGACGGCAGGATGAACTTCGGCTGCCGGTTCGATCCGTCCTGGGCCAGACGCGGGATGGTGTCGGCAATCTTCGGGTTGAGCAGCCGATGCTCGATCAGCGCGAAATAATCCGTCAGCGATGTATCCGGCACCGGTGGAACGATCGGGATGATCTCTTCCTTTTCCAGCTTTGCGAGGAAGGCGCGGATCAGCGGGTCTTCCATCGAGTCATGCACGAAATGGATGTCCATCAGCGCCGCCGGATAGGCGATCGCCGCGTGCCCGCCGTTCAGGATGCGGATCTTCATGTGCTCGTAGGGCGTCACATCCGGCACGAAGGTCACACCGACCTTCTCCAGCGCAGGCCGCCCGGCGGTAAACTTGTCTTCCAGCACCCACTGCTTGAACTCTTCGCAATAGACAGGCCAGTTGTCCTCTATGCCGAAAGCGTCCTTCAGGAGATCAATCTCGCGCTGCCCCGTGGCGGGAGTGATGCGGTCCACCATCGCGTTCGGGAAGGCGACGTTCGCCTTGATCCAGTCGGCAAAGGCCGGATCGGACAGGCGTGCGGTACCGACGACGGCATTCGACGTGACGACGCCGTTGTGCGGAATGTTATCGCAGGACATGACCGTGAACGGCACGATGCCCTTCTCCTTGCGCGCCTTCAGGCCGGCAACGATCAGGCCGAAGACCGTCTTCGGTTCGGACGGGTTCTGTCCATCAGCTGCTATCGCCGGATGCGCCGGATTGAACTTGCCGGATGCGTCGATGAAATAGCCGCCTTCGGTGATCGTCATCGAAACGATACGGATCGTGGGATCGGCGAGCTTGGCGATGATCGTCTTGGCGTCGCCAACCGGCAGGATGTCGATCATCGGCGCCGTGACGCGCGCTGATGTCTTGTTGTTGTCCTGTTCCACGACGGTCGTCAGGAAATCTTGGGCAGCGAGCTTGTCGCGCATCGCCGCGTCGGAGGGCAGAATACCCGCGCCGATGATCGCCCAGTCATGATCCTTGCCCAGGTTGAACAGGTCGTCGAGATAGATCGCCTGATGGGCGCGATGGAAATTACCCACGCCGAAGTGCACGATGCCCGCCTTCAGCGACGCCCGCTCATAGGCCGGTACGGCGGCTGTCTTTGCCGCGTCGGAAAGCGTTGCCAGCGATAGTTTGCACGTCATGTTTCAGTCCTCTTGAAGGTCTTCGGGGTCGACTGCGATCCCGATCTCCGCACGCCGGACACCTTGCCCGGCATGCTCTCTCGTCCCCAACCCGGCAACAAAGCTGTTCAGATGGCGAGGCCGCCCTCGTTGAATTTGTGAATCCGCGTCTTGTCTGGCATCAGATAGACGGCGTCGCCTGCCTTGGCGGGGAAGTCGCCGCCGCCACGAGCGGTCACGTGACCGATACCCTCGACATCGACATGGAGGAACGTGTCGGCGCCGAGATGTTCGGCGACCGTGATCTTGCCCTTCCAATCACCGCTTTCCGTCGAAAGCAGCATGTGTTCGGGCCTGACGCCGATCGTGTGCGCGCCGAATTGCGCAGCATATTGGCCGCTGACGAAATTCATCTTCGGCGAACCGATGAAACCGGCGACGAACAGGTTGCGTGGCTTGTGATAGAGCTCGAGCGGGGAGCCGACCTGCTCGATATTGCCACGGTTCAGCACGACGATCTTGTCAGCCATGGTCATGGCTTCCACCTGGTCGTGGGTGACGTAGATCATTGTCGTCTTCAGCTGCTGGTGCAGCTCGCTGATCTCCAGGCGCATGTTGACGCGCAGTGCCGCATCGAGGTTCGACAACGGCTCGTCGAACAGGAAGGCCGAAGGCTGGCGAACGATCGCGCGGCCGATCGCCACACGCTGGCGCTGGCCGCCAGAAAGCTGACGCGGCTTGCGCTCGAGGTAATCGGTCAAGTTCAGAACCCGGGCAGCGTCGGCGACCTTCTTGTCGATCTCGGCCTTGTCCATGTTCGCCATCTTCAGGGGAAAGGCGATATTGTTGCGCACGCTCATATGGGGGTAGAGCGCGTAGGACTGGAAAACCATCGCAAGCCCACGTTCCGATGGTGCTCTCTCGGTCGCATCCTTGCCGTCAATGACGATCTTGCCAGCCGATACGTCCTCGAGGCCGGCGATCAGCCTGAGAAGTGTGGACTTGCCGCAGCCCGAGGGGCCGACGAAGACGACGAATTCGCCGTCCTTGATGTCGAGGTCGATCGACGGGATGACCTTGGCTTCACCGAAGACCTTCGAGACTTTCTGAAGGGTAATGCTGCCCATGTTTCTCTCCCTGGTATCTTATTTCACCGCGCCGAAGGTCAGGCCGCGGACGAGTTGTTTTTGGCTGAACCAGCCGAGGATCAGGATCGGCGCGATCGCCATGGTGGAGGCTGCCGAAAGCTTGGCGTAGAACAGGCCTTCGGGGCTGGAATAGGAGGCGATGAACGCTGTCAGCGGCGCCGCTTTCGAGGCACTGAGATTCAACGTCCAGAACGCTTCGTTCCAGGCGAGGATGATATTGAGGAGCAGCGTCGAGGCAATGCCCGGCACCGCCATCGGCGTCAGCACGTAGATGATTTCCTTGGCGAGCGATGCGCCGTCCATGCGGGCGGCTTCGAGGATCTCGCCGGGATTTCCTTGAAGTAGGTGTAGAGCATCCAGACGATGATCGGCAGGTTGATCAAGGTCAGGATGATCACCAAGCCGAGGCGGCTGTCGAGCAGGCCCGTGTTGCGGAACATCAGGTAGATCGGGATCAGCGCGCCGACCGGCGGCATCATCTTCGTCGACAGCATCCACATCAGCACGTCCTTCGTCCGCTTGGTCGGCGAAAACGCCATCGCCCAAGCGGCGGGGATCGCGATGATCAGGCCGATCAGCGTCGAGCCGAAGGAAATGATCACCGAGTTCATGAAGTGGCCGAGATAGTTCGAGCGGCTCTGCACTTCCGCGTAGCTCTCCGTCGTCCAGTGGAAGAACAGGAACTGCGGCGGCGAAGCGATGGCGTCCGCTTCCGTCTTGAAGCTCGTCAGGAACGTCCAGAGGATCGGGAAGAAGATCAGGATCCCGAGCGTCCAGGCGATCGCGGTCATGACGACCTTGCGCTGGGTTGTGACTTTTCTAGCCATCTCAAGCCTCCAGATTCTTGCCGACGAGGCGCACGAGGAAGATCGCAACGATATTGGCGAGGATGACCGCCACGATACCGCCAGCCGAAGCGCCGCCGATATCGAACTGCAGGAGTGCCTGCACATAGACGAGATAGGTGAGGTTCGTACTCTGCGTGCCCGGCCCGCCATTGGTGGTGACCAGGATTTCGGCGAAGACCGAAAGCAGGAAAATCGTCTGGATCAGGATGACGACCGTGATGGCGCGGGCCATGTGCGGCAGGATGATATAGATGAACTTCGAAACGACGCCGGCGCCATCCATTTCGGCGGCTTCCTGCTGCTCTTCGTCCAGCGACTGTAGGGCGGTCAGCATGATGAGCGTCGCAAACGGCAGCCACTGCCAGGCAACGATCAGGATGATCGAGAAGAGCGGCGCATTGGCAAGCCAGTCATAGGGCTGCAATCCGAACGCCTTGGCGAGATGCGCGAAGAGCCCGTTGACCGGGTTCATGAACATGTTCTTCCACACCAGAGCGGCAACCGTCGGCATGACGAAGAAGGGCGCGATGACAAGGATGCGAACGATGCCCTGCCCGTAGATATCCTGGTTCAGGAGCAGCGCAAAGGCGATACCGCCGACGACGGTGATCAGCAGCACGCCGAGCACCAGCAGCAGCGTATTGATCAGCGCTGAGAAAAAGGCCGGATCGGTCAGGAAGTATTTGTAGTTCAGGAAACCGACGAAGGTTTCCATCCCCGGGCTGAGCAGATTGTAGTTCAGCGTCGAGAAGTAGATCGTCATCACGAGCGGGACGATCATCCACAGGAAGAGCAGGATCACGGATGGCGCAATCATCATTCGTGCTGCGGAGCGGGTGTGTAACGTTGCCATGGCGACGACCGATCATGTCAGGAGGGGGCGAACGGCTGCAGGACAGCTAAGTAAAAAGGGCCGCCGACGCAATTTCGGGCACCGGCGGCCTAGACGGGCGGGGAGGTCAAATCCCCCGCCTCTCAGGAGGTTATTTATTTGATGTAACCAGCCTTCGTCATTTCGCGTGTCGTCAGCTGCTGTGCGCTCTGCAGGGCCTGGTCGACCGAAACCTGGCCGGCAAGAGCTGCGGAGAACTGCTGGCCGACGGCCGTGCCGATACCCTGGAATTCAGGAATAGCGACGAACTGGACACCAACATAAGGAACCGGCTTGACGGTCGGCTTGGTCGGGTCGGCGGAGTTGATGCTGTCGAGCGTCATCTTCGCAAACGGTGCTGCCTTCTGGTAATCGGCGTTCGCATAGAGCGAAGAGCGCGTGCCGGGAGGTGCGTTCAGCCAGCCTTCCTTCTCGGCGACGAGGTTGGTGTAATCCTTGCTCGTTGCCCAGGCGACGAACTTCTCAGCCGCTTCGACCTTCTGCGAGCCTGCCGGGATGGCGAGGTTCCAGGCCCAGAGCCAGTTGCCGCGCTTGCCGAGACCCTTGTCCGGAGCCAGAGCGAAGCCGACCTTGTCGGCGACGGTCGATTCCTTCGGGTTGCTGACGAAGGACGCAGCAACGGTCGCGTCGATCCACATGCCGCACTTGCCGGTCTGGAAGAGCGCCAGGTTTTCGTTGAAGCCGTTGGACGAAGCACCGGGAGGGCCGGCTTCCTTCATCAGGTTGACGTAGAAGTTCAGTGTATCCTTCCACTCCGGCTGATCGAACTGCGGCTTCCACTGTTCATCGAACCAGCGAGCGCCGAAGGAGTTCGACATGGCCGTCAGGAAGGCCATGTTTTCGCCCCAGCCGGCCTTGCCGCGCAGGCAGATGCCGTAGATTTCCTTGTCCTTATTGGTGATCTTCTTCGCGGCATCCGCGATGAAGTCCCAGGTCGGCGCGTCAGGCATCTTCAGGCCGGCGGCGTCGAAGAGGTCCTTGCGGTACATGACCATCGAGCTCTCGCCATAGAACGGTGCTGCATAGAGCTTGCCGTCTGTGGTCAGACCGCTGCGGATAGCCGGCAGCAGATCGTCCGCATCATAGTCCTTGCCGAGATTGTCGAGCGGCAGCAGCCAGCCCTGCTTTGCCCAGATCGGAACTTCGTAGGTACCGATCGTCAGAACGTCGTACTGACCGCCCTTGGTCGCGATGTCGGTCGTAACCTTTTGACGCAGGACGTTTTCTTCGAGGGTTACCCACTCGAGATTAATACCGGGGTTCTTTTTCTTGAAGTCGTCCGTCAGCTTCTGCATCCGGATCATGTCGCCGTTGTTGACGGTCGCGATCGTCAGCGTTTCGGCCGAAGCCATGCCGGCAAACGCCAGTGCCGAGCAGGCGCCCAGCAGGAGAGTTCTCAATGTCATATCTTCCTCCCAGAAGATGAGTGCGAGCATTCGCTTTGCTCATGGGCAATTACTCATCTATAGGCGAGAAATGTCAATCACCATTCGTTGCTGCAACAGCGAATGGGTGCCTTATCTAACTGATTTCAAATATAAATATTTTTGCTCACGAATTGAGCAAATATTCGGCCGTAGCCTCATCGGTGATCAAGGCATTGATTTGATGGCCGGTCACGGCAGCCCTGATCGCCTTGAACTTGCGCTTGCCCTTGCCGATCCCGATCACGGTCGACGAATCACGGGACGGGATGGAAGCGGAGGCAACCCGCTCGTTGATCGGATTGTCGAGAAGCTTGCCGTCAGCGTCGAAGACCCAGCCGCAGATCTCACCGACAGCGCCGTTGCGCATCAGTTCCATCATCTCGTCCTTCTCGAGAAAACCGTCGACGCAAAGCGGTCCGTCGATGCCGAGCTCGCCGATGCCGACGAACGTTACATCCGCCTGCGCGCTCATCTCAAGCGTCGAACGAACGAGCTGCTGTCCATGCAGGGTTTCCCGCTCTTCGGCAGACGTCACGAGAACCGGAAGCGGCATTGGAAAATGCCGCGCCTTGACCGCATCGGCCATGCTGAAGATGACGTTGTAGTACGCGGCCGAGCCGTCAGGCGCGATGTTGCCTGTCAGCGATACGATGCGATGATTGGGACATTCGATGGTCGGCAGCTGATCGACAGCGGCCTTCAAAGTTCTCCCCGTCCCGACGGCAAGTACGATCGGATCCGTCCGCTTCAACCAGCGCTCGATTTCGGCCGCTGCCGCCTCGGCGATCCCAACGGTTGACGAGCCCGAACCGGGATCGCTCGGCACGATCTCGACATGCCTCAGGTTGAACTTCTTGCGCACGGCATTGGCAAGTTCGAGACAGGCGGCGATCGGATGGTCGAGCCGCACCTTGATCAAGCGTTCAGCGACCGCAAGCGACACCAGACGCTGCGCGGATTGGCGCGAAATCCCCATCGAAGCGGCGATCTCATCCTGTGTTCGGCCAGCGACATAATACAGCCAGCCGGCACGCGCCGCATCGTCAAGCCGCCCGGAAGTCTCGGATCTCTTCACCATAAACCTTACCACAGACCGCACCCGGCAAAGCGGGAGCCAATTTCATTGCAACAGATCAAAACAAAATTCGGGCAATTGTCGAGTGCGATGAGAAAATGTACCGAAGATATCAGACGATCATCTGGACGCATCCGCCATCTCCCGGCCATCTTTGCCGTTGAAGCCACGCTTGACCGATCGGCGTTCCCAACGCTAACTGTCCGCGAGAGGAAAAGCCGTGCGTATCCTACTGGTTGAAGATGACAAGATGATCGGGGAAGCGGTGCGTGATCATGTGATCGCGGCCAATCACGCTGTCGACTGGGTTGGCAATCTCGGCGACGCCGATACCGCCATCGGCCCCGTCGACTACGGGCTGGTGCTTCTGGACCTGCAGCTTCCGGATGGCAGCGGCGTCGATTTCCTCAAGCGCCTGCGCAGCCGTGGAATGAACATGCCGGTCATCATCCTGACCGCCCGGGATCAGATCTCAGACCGGATCGAAGGACTGAACGCCGGCGCCGACGACTATCTGGTGAAGCCGTTCAACCTGGAAGAGCTGGAAGCGCGGATACAGGCTGTCGCCCGCCGCTATGACGCCAATCCGCATCCGATCGTCCGCATCGCCGATATCGAAATAGACCGGCCACAGCATAAACTCTCGGTCGCCGGCGAAGCGATCATCCTGACGAGCCGTGAATGGGCCGTCCTCGATCTTCTGACGGCACGGCCCGGTTCGATCGTATCGAAGGATCGTATCGAAGAAGCGCTGTACGCCTTCGGCTCGGAAATCGAAAGCAACACCGTTGAAGTCTACGTCAGCCGATTGCGCAAGAAGATCGGCAAGGACCGCATCCGCACCGCCCGCGGCATCGGCTACACCCTCGGATGACCATGAAACGCGACCGCAGTATTGCACGCAGCCTGATCCTCACGCTGACTTCCATGATGGTCGTATTCTGGCTGCTGGCCATTGGCCTCAGCTTCCGCGTGATGCAGCACGAATTCGACGAGATCTTCGACAGCGCCCAGCAGGAAACGACCCAGCGGCTTCTGGCACTCATCGTCGACGACATCGATCAGCGCGATGCCCTCGAACCACATGGTATTGCAGCGCTGGAGACCGCCGCGGACCGGGAGTATCTGACTTTCCAGGTACGAGACCCGCAGGGAAAAGTGATTCTCCGCTCCAACGACGCGCCCGCCGAGCCTTTCCCCGCGCCGCTCGCGACGGGCTTCAAGGACAGCGAAACCGCGCGCATCTATACCGAGTCGACAGCTGACGGACGGCTGTTCCTGCAGGTGGCAGATCGCTTCAAGAACCGCCGCGAAGCCGTGCGCGAAAGCGCCGTTACCTTGCTGATCCCGCTGGCGGTGCTTGTACCATCAAGCATTCTGGTGATCTGGCTGATCGTCAATCGCAGCCTGAAACCGCTGGACACCCTGCGGGAGGATATCGGCACAAAGGATGGCGGCAACCTCGCGGAACTGGAAACCCGTGATCTGCCAAAGGAACTGCGGCCGATCGCGCGGTCCGTCAACCTGCTGCTTGCAAGGCTGCGCGCAGCCCTCGAAGCCGAACGGGAATTCACCGCCAACAGCGCTCACGAGCTCAGAACGCCGATTGCCGGCGCGTTGGCTCAGACGCAACGCCTTGCCGAAGAACTCCCTCCGGGTCCGGCATTGACCCGGGCACGGCAGGTGGAAACCTCCCTCGTCAATCTCGGACGACTGGCCGAAAAGCTGCTCCAACTTGCCCGCGCCGAAGCCGGTATCGGCGGTAGCGCAACGGCTGCGGACCTGCGCAACGTGCTGGACATGATCGTGACGGATTTCGAGCGCGATCGCCGTACGAACGGTCGCCTGCATTATTCGGTCGCCGACGGCGCCAGCCTCACCCGCAGTGCCGATATGGACGCCTTCGGCATCGTCATGCGCAACCTGATCGAGAATGCGCTTGTTCACGGCGATCCCGACCTTCCGATCCGCATCAGCCTGGAAAATGATGGCGTGATCCGAGTCATCAACGGCGGTCCGGTTGTGCGCGAGATGGATATCGCAACTCTCAAGAAACGCTTCCGCCGCGGCCAGACCAACGCGTCGGGATCGGGTCTAGGCCTTGCGATCGCCGACAGGATCATCTCCCAGATGAGCGGCACGCTGGAACTTATTTCGCCTGCATCAGGAGAGACATCCGGCTTCGAAGCACGGATCAAGTTGCCGGCCTGAGCTCGGTTTTGGCTTGCAAATCACCGGGAACGGTGCGAGCAGACGCAGAGCTTCTCGAACAAGAAGATTGCGAATGATCATTTCCTTCGACATTGGCGGCTCTGCCATCAAAGGCGGGATTGCCCGGTCCGAAAACGACATCACGCCGCTCGACCGCTATCCGACACCAACCGACGACTTTGCGGCGTTCGTCGGTGTCCTGCGCAAGATCATCGACGAAGCCGGCGAGAAGCCGAAGCGGCTGTCGTTCTCCATTGCCGGCGTCGTCGATCCGGACACGCAAAGGCTGACCTGCGCCAACATCCCCTGCATTCACGGACGGAATTTCGCCGCCGATATCGAAGCCGAACTCGGCATTCCCGTGCTTGTCGCCAACGACGCGGATTGCTTTGCTATGGCGGAAGCCGGCCTCGGCGCAGGACGCGGGCATCGCATCGTCCTCGGCGTCATCCTCGGCACCGGCGTTGGCGGCGGCGTGATCGCCAACGGCAGGCTGATCAATGAAGCGGGCGGCTTTGCCGGCGAATGGGGACACGGACCGATCGTCGCCCTGCGCGCTGGCCATCCACCGGTCGAAATCCCCCACTACGCCTGCGGTTGCGGCCAGAAAGGCTGTGTCGACAGTGTTGGAGGCGCCCGCGGCATGGAACGGCTGCACAAGACGCTGCACGACATCGATCTTTCCAGCCGCGAGATCATTGACGACTGGCTGCGTGGCGAAGAGAAGGCAACCCGGACGATCGACGTCTATATCGACCTCGTAGCCTCCCCTCTCGCGCTGACGATCAACATCACGGGCGCGACGATCGTGCCGGTTGCCGGCGGCCTCTCTAATGTCGAGCCGCTGCTCCTCGAACTGGACAAGGCTGTCCGGGAACGGATCCTGCGCAAGTTCGACCGCCGTGTCGTCGTCCGCAGCGAATGCCGGGTCGAGCCCGGCCTGATCGGGGCCGCCCTCCTCGGCCTGCGAGCGGACGCCGAATAATTCCTTAGAGCCTTTCCGGGTTATCCATCAAATGAAAACGGCGCGGGATGACCGCGCCGTTTTCGGTATCATTCCGCTGCGATGGCCGGCGGAGTTCCATGGAGATGACTTCCGTCGTTGCCGTTTGCATGGTCTTCGGCCGCATCGTCCTTTGCCTTCGGCTCCTTGCCGAAGAACAAGGCATAGGCCGCGGGCAGCACGAGAATCGTCAGCACGGTCGCGACCAGGATGCCGCCCATCATGGCGTAGGCCAGTGGCCCCCAGAACACGCCACGCGAGATCGGGATCAGCGCGAGCACCGCGGTCAATGCCGTCAGCATGATCGGGCGGAAACGCCGGACCGCGGCACCGATGATCGCTTCCTGCCGATGCATCCCCGCCTTGATGTCCTGATCGATCTGGTCGACGAGGATGATCGAGTTGCGGATGATGATCCCGAGCAGCGCGATGACGCCGAGGATGGCGACGAAGCCGAACGGAGCACCCGATATCAGCAGCGCCGCAGCCGCCCCGATGATCCCGAGCGGACCTGTCGCCAGCACGAGCATCGCCTTGCCGAAGTGCTGCAGCTGCGCCATCAGCAGGAGGACGATCACAACAAGCATGATCGGCGCCTTTGCGGCGATCGAAGCCTGGCTTTCGGCGGAATCTTCCGCGCCGCCCTGGATTTCGATCTTGTAGCCGGCCGGCAGGCTGTCACGCAGCGACTGCATGTCGGCATACATCTTCATGACGACATCGTTCGACTGGACGTCGTCAGGCAAGGTCGCACGAACGGTGATCGTCGGCAGACGGTCACGCCGCCATTCGATCCCCTGCTCCAGAACCGGCACCACCTTGGCAACCTGCGATACCGGAACAAATCCACCGAAATCAGTCGGCACATAGACCGAATTGACGGCCGACAGCAGCGAGCGGCTGGTCTCCGGCTCGCGGGCAACGATCGATACCGTCTCTTCGCCATCGCGGAAGTCGTCGAGCGGGGCACCGGAGACGGCCGTCTGCAGCATCTGGCGTATGCGCTGCGACGTGACGCCAAGCGCACGCGCACGGTCCTGGTCGATCACCAGCTTCATAGCCGGCACCGGCTCGAGCCAGTCGTCATGGATCGCGCCAAGCTGCGGGTTGGCCTGGAACTTCGCCTTCACCTCGTCGGCGATCTTGCGAACTTCCTGACGGTCCGGTCCCATGACGCGCATCTGCACCGGCCAACCCGTCGGCGGACCGAGGAACAGACGATCGACCTTGCCGCGGATATCCGGGAAGTCTTCCGCAAGGATATCACGCAGCTTGACGATCAGGCGTTCGCGCGCAGGCTCGTCGTTTGCCATGACAAGGAGCTGCGCGAAGTTCGGATTGCGAAGCTGCTGGTCGAGCGGCAGGAAGAAGCGCGGAGCGCCTTCGCCGATATAGGAAGCGACGAACTTCTTGTCGGCATCACCCATGATCTTGGCTTCGAGCGCCTTGGTCTGCGTCTCGACTTCCTTGATGCTGGTGCCTTCAGGCAACCAGAGATCGACAAGGATCTCAGGACGGGAAGATTGCGGGAAGAAGTTCTGCGGAATGAACTGGAACGCCCAGAGACTGGTCGCGAAGGTCACCAGTGTCATCGCCACCACGATGATGCGATGACGCACAGCCCAGCCGACCGTCGCCCGAAGGCGCCGATAGAAGCTGGTATCGAAGGCATCATGGTGTTCGCCGGCATGATGACGCTGCTTCAGGATCATGTAGCCGAGCCACGGCGTGAAATAGACCGCGACGAACCACGAGACGACGAGCGCGATGCCGACGACATAAAACAGCGTGCGCACATATTCACCGGCGGTGGATGCCGCAAAGCCAACCGGAATGAAGCCGGCGGTGGTGATCAGCGTACCTGTCAGCATCGGGAAGGCAGTCGAGGAGTAGGCGAAACTCGCCGCCTCGATCTTCACAAGGCCTTCTTCGAGTTTTCGCTCCATCAACTCGACGACGATCATGGCGTCATCGACGAGCAGCCCGAGCGCGATGATCAGAGCGCCGAGCGAGATGCGTTGCAGATCTATCCCGAGCTCGTACATGATGGCGAAGGTCGCGGCCAGCACGAGCGGAATGGCAATCGCGATAACGAGCCCCGAGCGCCAGCCGATGGACAGGAATGAGACGATCAGCACGATAACAAGCGCTTCGCCGAGCGCATGCATGAACTCGCTGATCGCATCAGTAACGACATCAGGCTGGTTGGAAATCTGGTCGACGGCAACGCCGTACGGCAGCGACTGCTCGAAACGCTGGTAGGTCGCTTCGACGTCCTTGCCGACATCGGTCACCTTGAAGCCCTTGGCCATGACGACGCCGACCTGAACGCTCTCATGCCCGTTGAAGCGGAACTTGCGCTGATAGGGGTCCTCCAGGCCGGAATAGACGGTCGCGATATCGCCAAGGCGCGTCACCTGATTGCCGGCCTTCAGCCGCAGCTCGCGGATATCCGCGGCCTTGGTCACATCGCCCTCGACGGAGATTCGCACCGAGCGCGTGCCGGTATCGACGGAGCCTGCTGCATCGACGCTGTTCTGTCCCTTGATCGCGTTCTGAAGGTCGAGAATAGTCAGGCCACGTTCAGCCAAGGCCTTCGAGGAGACGTCGATATAGATCTTTTCCGGCTGGTCGCCGATGATCACGGCCTTCTCGACGCCAGGCGTCGTCAACAGCATGTCGCGCGCCTGGATGGCGAATTTCTTCAGCTCGGGATAGCTGTAGCCATCACCACTGATCGAATGCAGCGTGATGTAGGTATCGCCGAACTCGTCATTGAAATAGGGACCGAGCAGACCTTCCGGCAGCTCGTTGGAGATGTCACCCACCTTCTTGCGCACCTGGTAGAAGGCGTCAGCCACTTGCTGGCTGTTGGTATCGCCCTTGACCTGCAGGGTGATGATGGCGCTGCCAGCGCGCGTATAGGACTTAACCCAATCGATATGCGGGGTTTCCTGCAGCTTGCGCTCGATCTTGTTGACGACCTGGTCTTCCATCTCCTGAATGGAGGCGCCTGGCCAGACGGCCTGCACGACCATCACGCGGAAGGTGAAATCCGGATCTTCCTTCTGACCCATGCGCATCAGTCCGAGCACGCCGGTAATCAGAATGAGGCCGAACAGGAAACGCGCGATGCTCGGATGACCGATCGCCCAGCGCGACAGGTTGAAGGGACGCTTCTCGGTGCTCGAGTTGTCCATGGTCCTAATCCCTCTCCTGATTCCACTTAGCGAACGACATCGCCACCGTCGGCCTGTGCCGACTGCTGCTCCGGCAGCTTGACCTTCAAGTTTTCAGTCATGAACTGCGTTCCGGCCGCAACGACGAGATCGCCGGTCTGCAGGCCGTCGGCGACATTGACGCCATCATGCGTGAAGTCCGCGACCTTGATTTCGCGCGCATGCACCGTTTCGCCGCTGCGATCGACGATCCAGACGATCTTCTTGCCGTCCTTTTCAGCCAGTGCGCTGAGCGGGATGGAGACATAAGGATTGGCAATGTCGGCTGTTGCCTCGACGGTCGCGGTCATGCCGAGAAGCACCCGCTCGTCCTTGGGCAGGCTGACGCGAACGGAGAAGGTCCGCGACTGCGAGTCCGCGCTGCCGGACACTTCGCGCACCTTGCCATCCAGAACGAGCCTGTTGTCCGACCAGAAGCTCGCCGTCACCGTCTTGCCGGGCTTGAAGGCAGCAATGTCATTCTCAGGCACGGCGATCTGCACTTCCTTCTCACCATCGAGCGCGACAGTGGCAACCGGCGTGCCGGCGGAAACGACCGCGCCGGTATCGGCGCTGATCGCCGTCACGATGCCGGTCTGATCGGCCTTCAGCTCGGTATAGGCCACCTGGTTTCGTGCCTGATCGAGCGAGGAAGCCGTTGCGTCTCGTGTAGAGACCGCCTGGTCGTAGCTGAGGGCGGCCTGCTCGAGCTGAGACTTGGCCGTTACGCTCTTGTCGAAGAGCTGCTGGGCACGCTTGTTTGCGAGATCGGCCGTCGCCACGCCCTTCTCGGCGGCTGCGAGGTTCGCTTCCGCCGTCTTGACCGCAAGCTCGTAATCCGTTGGATCGATGCGGGCGATGAGATCGCCCGGCTTCACGCGATCGCCGATATTGACGCGACGATCGGTAATCTTGCCGGCCACGCGGAAGCCAAGGTTCATCTCGACGCGCGCTTTGACCGAACCGGAATAATCGAGCGACCTGACGTCGCCGGCCTTGGCGATCTCGACCACCTTGACCGGCCGGACAACCTCTTTGGTTTCGGCTTTCTTCTCGTCGCTGCAGCCGGAAACGGCGAGCGCTACGGCGCCAAGGAGCGCAAAGGTGGCAAAGGAAGGCAACGACACTGTCTTCAGCGAAATCATCTTTCGCACTCCTGAAATGATCTTTGGGTTGGAGGGGCGGTGCTGACCGCCCAGCTATTTCTTCAGCGCCCGGATCGTGAACTCGATGAGTTCGTCGACCGTGGCACGGTTGGTCTTGGCGAGACATTGCGCCACCATCTGCGGGTGGCAGAGCGACATCGTCGCGGCACCGAAGCAGCGAGACGCAACATCGGCGTCCTGCTCGACGAACTCGCCGGACGCAATGCCTTCGCGGATCACGTCCGCGATCAGGGCATGGATGCTGTCGACATGCTTTTCGATGACATGCCAGTCGCGCTCGATCGCAACGACGACCATCTCGTGAACCTTCTCCTGGTCGAGCATCGTATCAACGGTCATTTGATACTGGCCTTCGACGAAGCGGCGCAGCCGATCCGACGCGCTGATCGGAAGATGGCAGGCGTCGTAAGCCATCTGATAGCTCGCGGCGAGCATGCGACCACAGATCGCCTGGTGGATTTCGACCTTGGAAGCAAAGAACCGATAGACGTTTGCCGGTGACATCCCGAGGTCGCGGGCGATGTCTGCTACCGTCGTCTTGGCATAGCCGTAGTGGCGAAACAGCCGCTCGGCGGCGTCGAGAATGCGTGTGACATTCTCCTGGCGCGTCGCCTCCAGCGTGTTCTCGATGGTTTCGGTCATGTTCAGGGCACCGATATTTATGACTGACGATTTTCGTATTTCGTCAGTCGTAAAGCATCAAGCGTCATTTGTCAATCTGATGCACTGCAGCATGGAGCTGCCACGGCCCAAACAAAAAAGGCGCCGCGACTGGCGCGGCGCCTTTATCAGCTTGCAATAGGGTCAGGTCAGGCCAGCTTCACTTCCAGCGAGATCGGAACAGCAGACAGAGCCTTGGAAACCGGGCATCCGGCCTTCGCCTTGTTGGCAAGTTCGATGAACGTCCGTTCGTCCGTGTTCGGAACAGAGCCAGTCAGCGAAAGATGGATCGCCGTAATGGCGAAGCCACCTTCAACGCTCTCAAGCGTGACCTTGGCGGTCGTTTCCATGCTGGTTGCCTTGAGGCCAGCTTCCTCGAGGATCAGCGAAAGAGCCATCGTGAAGCAGCCCGCATGTGCTGCACCGATCAGTTCTTCCGGATTGGTGCCGGGAACGCCTTCAAAACGGCTTGCGAAGCCGTAGGGGTAGCTCTTGAGTGCCCCGCTCTGGGTCGATATCTG
Source organism: Rhizobium grahamii (assembly GCF_009498215.1). Classification (NCBI taxonomy): domain Bacteria; kingdom Pseudomonadati; phylum Pseudomonadota; class Alphaproteobacteria; order Hyphomicrobiales; family Rhizobiaceae; genus Rhizobium; species Rhizobium grahamii. Next base: position 2,936,243 of record NZ_CP043498.1, read on the forward strand.
GCCTTTGCCATCCTTGAGGCCACCCGACCACTGAGCCGAACCTGTACGATTGATCTGCATGCCGTCCTCCAGTTTCTTTCGATTGTGATGGGAACGAAACGACCACTGTCCTTTCGCCCGCTGAACGAGGCACCTGCCCCTTCGACGCGATATAATCCTCTAGTCAAAGAAGGCGACACGGCTGTGAAATTTCTTTGTGGACGCAAACCGCGAGCGAGCCTCGATGTGAGGTCAGCCCAACATGCGGCCGCTGTCGATCGTATAGAGGTCCTGCGCCCGCTGGACGCCTCGCAGCGCGTAGCGACCGATGCATGCAAGCGTCTCTCGATCCTCGTCGGGAATAGAGGCCGCGAAATCGGAAGACATGAGAACGTTGAAATCGACGGACCGGCAGAGCGACGCAATTCGGCTCACCTCGTTGACCGCAGGGCCGATCACAGTGAAATCCAGCCGCTCCTGGCTGCCGATATTGCCGTAGAACACATCGCCGATATGCAGGCCGATATAGACATCCGTGGTCGGCCGGTCGTCGCGTGCCCGTTCCTCATTGAGGACGATGAGCTTCTCGCGCAATAGCCGCTCGGCCCGAAGCGCCGCGCAGCAGGCATCGGACGCCGCTTCCGATTTGAAGATAGCAAGCACGCCATCGCCGATCAGCTTAAGGACGTTGCCGCCAGCCTCGTGAACCGCTGAAATGATGACATCACTATAGGCGTTGAGCATCGGCAATATGTCTTCCGGCGGTACGCTGTCGGAGATTTTCGTGTAATTCAGGAGATCCGAGAACCAAAGGGCGGCTGAGATGCGCTCCGATTTGCCCCGCGAGATCTTGCCTTCCAGCACCTGCCGCGCGGCGTCTTCACCGAGATAGACCTCCGCGATGGTCCGGGCGATACGGCCAAGCGCAATGCATTTGATGGCGAGTGCCAGAACCGGCACCAGCTTGCGCAGGATGACGAGGTCGCGATCCGAGAAACCCTGCAGATGGCGCGTCGTAAAATGCGAAAAGAAGCAATCCATCTCGCCGATGGTACCGGCCTTCTCAAAACGGTGCACCATGGCGATAAAGTCGGTGTGGCCCTCCGACTGCATCCTCTCGAGCATCGCGAAATCGGTCGGGTCGCCGAAGCCGATGCGGCGGCGCACCTCGTTCTCGGTGCCAGCCCAAAGGTGATAGAACGCCGACCGCTGCCAGCTTTGTAGCGAATCCGCATCGCGGCCAGTCGGGCCATACTCGAACTCCGGCTCAATTGCCTTTTCGCTGTCCCAGCGGAAAGCGCGACCCTCGTGCACCGGATGCAAAGTGTCCATCAAGGCCATGCCGCGATCGAGCCGCAGCCCGAACTCCCTGCACATCTCGCAGAAGCCGGTCAACAGCTCGGATTCGGAAGCTCCCTTGAGCCCCTGCTCCGTCAGCCAGGCGGCAACCGTCCCGATATCGCTCTGTTCCATGAAAGGCTCCTCGCTGAAACTAAGCTATCGCGGTTTCGTCAACGTGGCAAAGAGCTTGGCCCTTCCCCGCGGCAATTTCCTTTTGAAGCCAATCATTTGCCGAAACGGCTCTGGCACAGACCGGATTTTGCGGCTACCACAGGGGCCGGAACGCTTTGGGAGGAGTCGGCCGGTGTCGGACAATGTGCTTTATGATGTCAGAGACGAACGTTTTCACGAATTGATTGCAGGCAGCGCGAAGCTGGAGGAGCTCATTTCCGGTTGCCGCTGGGCAGAAGGCCCGGTCTGGTTCTCCGATCTCGATTGCCTCATCTGGAGCGACATTCCGAACGAACGGATGATGCGCTGGGTGCCCGATGGCAGCGTCTCGGTGTTTCGCTCGCCTTCCAACTATGTCAACGGCAACACCCGCGATCGCCAGGGCCGACTGATATCGTGCGAACATGGCGGCCGGCGCGTGACCCGCACCGAGCCCGATGGCCGCATCACCGTGCTTGCGGATAGCTACAAGGGAAAACGGCTGAATTCGCCGAACGATGTCGTCGTCAGATCCGATGGCTCGATCTGGTTTACCGATCCGACCTACGGCATCATGTCCGACTATGAGGGACACAGGGCCGAGCCCGAGCAACCGACACGAAACGTCTATCGCATCGACGCCGGCACGGGCGAAGTCGAAGCCGTCGTGACGGATTTCATTCAGCCGAACGGTCTTGCTTTTTCGCCGGACGAAAAACGTCTTTTCATCGCAGATTCCGGTTCGTCGAACCATGAGGTGCCGCGCCATATCCGCGTCTTCGACGTGGTAGACGACAGGCGGCTCGAGAATGGTGGCTATTTTTGCTCGATCGATGCCGGCGTGCCTGACGGATTCCGCTTCGATGTGAGAGGCAACCTTTGGACCAGTGCGGCCGACGGCGTGCATTGCTTTGCACCGGACGGCACGCTGCTAGGCAAGATCAAGGTTCCTCAGACCGTCTCTAACCTGACCTTCGGCGGCCCGAAGAAGAACCGGCTCTTCATCACCGCCACACAATCGGTCTACTCGATCTACACAACGACGAACGGCGCCCAATATCCCTGACGGGATGGCCTGCTGCTGTTACTGCGCGGGAATGGCGACCGGAAGCGGCGCTCCCGCGCGCACCGCGCCATTTGCCGCATTCGGCTGGGCGCTCTCGTCATAGTAATCCGCCTTGACCGCAAGGCGACGCGGTGTCTGCTGCTGAACCGAGGCCTTTTCCCTGCGGGGCGACCCGATGCGGTGAAGTTCGAAGCCGGCAGCCTCGACCTTGCGAACATCCAGGATGTTCCGGAGGTCGACAATCGCCGCATGCTTCGTCAGCGCGGCGAGCCGGACGAAGTCGAGATGCTCGAACTCCTTCCACTCCGTCGCAACGACGATGCCATCAGCCCCCGTCGCGCACTGATAGGGATCAGCCGTATAGTCCACGTCCCTGAGATACTGACGCGCCTGCTCCATGCCCTTCGGATCATAGACGCGCACCCGCGCGCCGAGCCGCTGCAGCGAGGTGACGATATCGAGCGACGGCGCCTCGCGCATGTCGTCGGTGTTGGCCTTGAACGTCAGCCCGAGTACCGCGATCGTCTTGCCGCGCACGGACTGCCCGAGAGCGCGAACGACACGGTTTCCCATGCCGCGCTTCCGCGCATCATTGGCCGAGATGGAGCTTTCCACCACGCGAAGATTGACCGCATGGCTCTGCGCCGTGGCAAGCAGCGCAAGCGTATCCTTCGGGAAGCATGAACCGCCGTATCCGGGGCCCGGATTGAGGAAGGCGCGACCGATGCGTTTATCCTTTCCGAGGCCATCTGCAACCTCGGCGACGTCAGCACCAACGGCCTCGCAGAAATCCGCGATCTCGTTGATGAAGGAAATCTTGATCGCCAGAAACGCATTCGCCGCGTACTTGATCACCTCGGCGGCGTTGCGTCCGGTATGAAGAATTGTGACCCCCATGGCGCGCAACGGCTCATAGAGCGCCTTCATCTTCTCCCCTGCCCAGGGCAGATCGCAACCGACAACCACACGATCGGGCTTCATGAAGTCCTCGATCGCGCTTCCCTCTTTCAGGAACTCGGGATTGGAGACGACCGCGAATACGAGATCAGGCCGCGCAGCGCGGACGATCCCTTCCAGCGCCTCGCCGGTTCCGACCGGAACTGTTGATTTCGTGACGATGATGATGCCGTCGTCAGCCGTCAGTGCGATCGCGCTCGCAACCGAGTAGACACTCGTCAGATCAGCTTCGCTTCCGCCCTGGCGGGTCGGCGTACCGACGGCGATGAAAACGAAATCGGCGCCCTTCATGGCACCTTCGAGGTCGCAGGAAAAGGCGAGCCGGTTCTGCTCGATATTCGTCTTGATCAGAGCGCCGAGGCCGGGTTCGTAGATCGGCACGCCGCCGGCCTTCAGGGTCTCGATCTTCTGCTCATTGCTGTCGACGCAAACGACCGAATGGCCGAGAGCCGAAAAACACGCACCGGATACGAGCCCGACATATCCTGAGCCGACAATAACGACCTTCATGATAACCCCTTACACACTATTCATTCGGCGGCGCTAATCGTCATCGCGGGCTGCTTGCGCAGCTCGCGATCGAAATACTCGATCGTCCGGATCAACCCCTCCCGAAGGCTGATCTCCGGCTTCCAGCCGAGCAGATCCTTCGCCTTGCTGATATCGGGCTTGCGGCGCTTCGGGTCATCGACCGGCAGTGGCAACCGTACGACCGGTGACCGCGACCCCGTTATCTCGAGCACCAGACTCGCGAGTTCTTCCATCGTGAACTCGCCCGGATTGCCGATATTCACGGGACTGTCGGCCAGCTCGCTCCGCATCAGCAGGTCGAAACCACGGATGAGATCGTCGACATAGCAGAACGATCGGGTCTGCTGGCCGTCGCCATACATGGTGAGAGGCTGGCCAAGCAGCGCCTGAATGATGAAATTCGAGACCACCCGGCCATCGTCGGGCTGCATGCGCGGACCGTAGGTGTTGAAGATGCGGACGATCCGCACCGCGACGCCACGTGTCTTGCCGAAATCGGTGAAAAGCGTCTCCGCGAAGCGCTTGCCCTCATCGTAGCACGAACGCGGGCCAACGCTGTTGACGTTGCCCCAGTAGTGTTCCGGCTGCGGGTGGATTTCGGGGTCGCCGTAGATCTCGGAGGTCGAGGCGTGGAACACCCGCGCGCCGTCCCGCTCTGCCCGCCGGAGCACATTCCATGCTCCCTGGCAGTTCGTCATCGCGGTCGCGACCGGATCGGCCTGATAATGCACCGGGGATGCCGGGCAGGCCAAGTTGTAGATTTCCGAAAAGGCCGGCAAGCTATCCGGCAGTTCGTCGCGCACATCATGCTGCACGACGCTCAGCCGATTGGTGAACTGCAGCTTGGAAAGGTTCGCGACCCGGCCGGTGTGAAAATTGTCGAGGCAGTAGACATGATTGCCGCGCGCGACGAGCAGTTCGGCAAGATGTGAGCCAAGAAAACCTGCGCCACCCGTGATGAGAATATTTGACGATTCAAGAATAGGTCGAAGTGCCTTCGAATGACTATGAGCTTCAATCATAACTACACTCCATAAAGCACCACCAACAAGCGCGTTGCTTCGGGCCACAATCGATAGACTAGCGATCAGGCCTCTTACTATTGTCCGGATCTATCCAATTGTTAGTTTATAAGTCGCGCGGTTGCCATTCATTCGAAAGGTGAAGCACCCGCCTTCATTTGCGCCCCGCACCTGAGGCGCTACGCGACATCAGGGCTGGTATCGCGAAATGATTGCCGCTACGCCTTTGCGCAGGCGATGAGTTGGTTAGGACATGCAAGTGGAAGAGAAGTTTCTGACGATCGGCCCAGATGATGCCGAGTTCTCCATCCTGCTCGCCCACGGCGCGGGTGCACCCATGGACTCGGCATCGATGAATGCGCTTGCCGAAACACTGGCGGATGCCGGCTTTCGCGTCGGGCGCTTCGAGTTCGGCTACATGGCGGAGCGCCGCCGATCCGGCCGCCGCCTCCCCGCCCCGCGTGCGGAAACGCTCATCCCGGAATATCTTGCCGCCGTCACCCAGTTCGCGACCTCCGGCCCCGTCATCATCGGCGGCAAGTCGATGGGCGGCCGCGTTGCGAGCATGGTGGCGGATCAACTCTACGTCGCCGGCTCGATCGCCGGCCTGTTGTGCCTCGGCTATCCCTTCCACCCGATCGGCAAGCCGGCGCAACTTCGCACGACGCACTTACAGGCACTGAAGACACCGACACTCATTTGCCAAGGCACGCGCGATCCGTTCGGAAGCCTGGAAGAGGTGCAGGACTACGCGCTGTCGGCGCAGATTTCCCTCTTCTGGCTTGACGACGGCGACCACGATTTCCGACCGCGCAAGGCCGTCTCGGGCTTCACGCTGGCGGCTCACTTGCAGAGCTTGTCGTCTCGTGTTTCCGCATGGATCGCGAACCTGCGTCCGGCGGCATAGCCCAACGCGGCACAACTAGCCCCAAAATAGAAGACCCACGAAAAACAATCCTAAATTGATATTCTCATATTGACATAACCGATCTACTCGTACGTACTTCGGTCCCGAGATAACGTTACGTATTGAATTTCGAAAAATCCTGTAACCGCGCCATTCTGATAAAATTTTATAAATGAAATAAGAATTGGAAATATCACCGATGCTTTTTGGGAAATTGCATACGGATATATTCACGGTTTTCTCTGGATCAAACCGTCTAATATACGAGATCATTGTCGCAAAAATCTATGAGCGCTTTTACCAGGCCGATCTCTATTTCCCAACTCAGACCGATATCCTCCGACTGATCTATGACCAGTTGGCCGAGCAGTCTCATTTATGGCGAGACGACGAAGTGCCGGTCGTCCTCGATGAGCTTGCTTTGGGAAAAGGACGCCGGATCAAACGCCGCGGCAACGATAGCGCAGATCCGATTGCCAGCAGCGACGCCATGATGCGGGCGCGGCATATCTATCACCGCCTCATCGCGACCGGTTGGCTGGAGCCGATCCATTACGGGCTGAAGATCACTGTCGACATGCCGTCAGGCGCCATGCGCCTTGCAGAATTCCTCAGCGAGCTCAAAGTAGGTGTCTCCGAGCAGCTCGGCGGCCTGGTGGTACAGGTCAAAAGCGGCCTGGAGGCCCTGCATACCAAGGCCCGCGAAAATGCGCTCGGTCTTCACAAAGCGGCTCGAGATGCCGCCTCTTTCGGGCGTTACATGCGGAGTGTCCTGTCGGCCCTTCGGGAAATCGACAAGCAAGTCGTCGCAAGCGAAAACATTGGCGACCGCCTGAAGCACTATTTCGAGGATTTCGTCGAGCGGGTCCTGCTGCAGGATTATGCCGCGATCACCACGACCTCGCACCCGTACCGCTATCGTCATAGAATTATCGAGGCCCTCAACAGGCTAGAGGATTCCATCGCGGATACAGGGGCGATCGCGGATGCCTATCTGGAAGCCCGGCTGGCAACAGATATGGCTGGCGCCCGGGAACTCGTTCACGACGATCTGCAGCGCATCCGCAGTGTCTTCGACCAGATCGAGGATGCCTTCGAAGCCATCCAGCAGCATCGGACAAGACTTGAGACGCGGCTGCGCAACACGGTGCGATACGCGGGGCGCCGCAGCGGCGGATTTCTTCTGCGCAGCACCTCCGTATTGCTCACGCTTGATAGGCTGATTGCCGCCAGAAAGGCGGATGTCACGCTGCCCGGTTTGATCGAGCCTCGCCTGTCGCCACTTTCCCCGTTCCTTCTGGCTCGTCCACGCAACGCGCGACAACCGATTGTCGGCGATGTGCTGGCGCTGCGGCCTGTCAATCCAATCTGGGAACTGCGAAAAAATCTGGAGCGCATTCATATCCAGCGACTGAGTGTAAGGCCCGAGCAGGTCTTGCATTTTCTCGAAAGCCGGGTGCCTCGGTTTGGAGAGACACCAGCCAGCCGGCTCTGGATCGACACGATCGACGATTTCCTCGCCTTCGAGGCCCTGCGCTTGGTCGCGCATTCGCGCGCAGAGGGAAAGCCGCATGACACACCGCTGGCCGCCTTGCTTGCCAAACACTTTACCTTGGCACCGATCGCTGATGCCGTCGTCGACAATGACTGGCTGCGGTGCGCGGATTTCAGCGTTGCCCGCAGGCAAGACGTAACAAACCCGGGAAACTGAAATGCTCGTCGAATTCCGCAACCTCGAGGGCCGTGATCCGAAACTTCTGCAACGGGTTATCCAGGTCATCCATCACCTGCTGCGTCATCAGTTCCTTCATGTTGAGGATCGCGGCTCGCCCGGCATGATGGAAACCCTGCTGAAACCCGAGATCGAAAGGCTCGTGGCCAGCTATTTCGAGGTCGCAGGCTATCGGCTCGCCGTGCGCGACTCAGAAGGCTGGGCCGGCATCCTTCCGGATACTGAAGTCGTCACCGGCCCAAGGATGCGCATGGACGAGACCCTTGTTCTTCTTCTCCTGCGCAGGCTCTGGGGAGAAGGCGATCTTGGAAAACACGGCAACATGCTGACGACGCTCAATGAGGCTTATGATGCCTACCAGGACATGGTGGGCGGCACACGAAGACCCGCCTTGGGAATCGTGGAATTCAGAAACCTTCTACAATCGCTAGAGCGGCGGGCGATCGTCAGGCTCGGTGAATATGACGACGAGGCGCGCGACATGCACCTGACCATTCGAGCGCTTGTCGACACGGTGAGCGGTACGCAACATCTTCTCCATATAGAGCAGCTTCTGTCCGGTCCGGATTTTCAGGACAACGACGAGGAACCATCAGACGAAAACGAGGACAACGCCGAATGATGCAGCTCAGTCGTATCTCACTGGTGCAATGGCACCTATTCGGTCGCGAAGACCTCGATATCAGCGGCAATGGCGCAATCCTCGGCCAGAACACCTCGGGAAAGTCGACGTTGATCGATCTGATCCAGGCAGTCATGGCGGGTGGATCGCCCAGATATTACCGTTTCAATCGGTCCGCCGGCGAGACGGGCAGCAGCCGCTCGGAGAGAACCATGCGAGGCTACTGCCTGGGACAGCTCAACGAGCACCATGTCCTGCGGGAGCAATCCATCACCCATATCGCCCTCGTCTTCGATGATCCGACCGGTATGCGCAAGCCTGTCAGCATCGGCCTTTGCATCGAGGCATCGGCCACCGAGGATGCACAGATCGTCGGCCGCTATATTGCTCCCGGCGTTCGTATTCACACCGATATGCTAGTCGAAGATCTTGCCGATGGACAACAACGCTCCGCGGCATGGTCGCTGGTTCGCTCGCGGTTGGAGCAGACGTGTGCGGAACGAGGCACCACTCTTCTCAGGCCGGACGGTGCGCGCAATTTCATCCGCGAGTACATGCGCCTGCTCTTCACCGGCCGCCGGCACGGCGATCCGGAGCGTTTCATCCGCGCCTTCATAACAGCATTGTCATTCGAGGAAATGCGTTCCGTCGAAGACTTCGTTCGGCGCTTCCTCTTGGAAAAGGACGATATCGACATCGGCGAGCTGCGAGATTCGATCCAACGTTATCGGGACATTCAGAAAGATATCCACGAGCTTGAGCGGCGACTGGAATCCCTGCGCAACATGCAAAAACTCGTCGGCGAATATGTCGTCTTGCTGGAACGCGAAGATATTGCCCGCGGCGTTGAGAGCCTCGCTGCTCTGATCGAGTCTGGCGCGGTGCTTATCGCGAAGATCCGTGCGCTTCGCGAGAAAACCATCGCGCTCAATCATGTTGGCTCGGAGAGCGCGCGTCTCGATGACGAGCAGAAGATGCTTCGGGAGGAAGAAGAGGTCCTGCAGGCGCAGATCGCAGCCCTAGACGTGACCTCACAAAAATCGATTCTGACCGCGGAACTGAGACTGAAGGAACAAGCCCGCGCCGCTGCAACAAGTCGGCTGCAGCAGCGCTTTCTCAGCACCGCGCGCGCCGTCACGCTGCTCGATCACCACGAAAGACTGGCCTCTCTCAAGCTCGGGCATCTCTTCGAGATGCTGGAAACCATTCGCCGCAAGAGCGGAGATCAGGCCTCTCCTGCCTGGCCGCAAAATCCTGCCGAGATGGAGCACTTGATCAATGCCGCGAAACCTGAAGCAGCGGCAAGCCAGATCAAGCTGCTCGAGCGACGCGACGACGCGATCACCTGCCGCAAGAACCTCGAGAAAGAGCTGGCTGAGCTCGAGGACAGGCTGCGCCAGGCACGATCTGGCCAGGTCGCGCTGGACCCGCGCACCGCAGACCTGATCAGCACGCTGCAGAGCCAGGGAATGCGTCCAAGGGCCCTGTGCCAGGTCACCGAAATCCTCGACGAAAGCTGGCGCAATGCCGCGGAGGCCTTTCTCGCCCGCGATCGCGAGGCGATCATTGTCCAGCCGGAACACGCCGCACGCGCCGTCGAAATATTGCGAAGCGACAGCAGGGACCGGTTCCGAGGCTGCCGCGTCGTCAACACGCGGCGGCTTGCCAGCCGCTCGCTGGAGGCGCAACCGGGATCGTTGGCAAGCATCATGAAGAGCGACGATGCGCTCGCCTCCGCGTTTATCGATTTCCGCGCCGGAAAGGTGCGCCTCGCGCACGGCCAGCCCGAACTCATGGACGGCGGGCGTGCCATCATGAAGGACGGCACATACAACAATGACATGGTGGTGGAGGTTTTACATGCTCAGGGCGGCCTGAAGATCGGTCGCGCCGCTGCACCGCTGATGCGGGAGGATCTTTCAAGACAGACCACCGAGCATCGCATGCTGATCGCAAACCATGTTCAGAACGAAAAGTTCCATGACGACCTGGCAAGACGACTGGACGCGTTCATTCAACCGGTCGAAGCCACCAATGGCCTTGAAGCCCTGGCGTTCGAAATCAATCAGCTCGATGAAAGCCGGTCGGATTTGCAGCAAAGGCTGGATCGCGTGGCGTCGAGCATTGACCCGCGTCTCAGAGCCGCTGTCGAGCGGATAAGATTGAGACTGCAAAACATCCAGGCAGACAAAGGTGCGTGCCAGACACAACAGGGTGAACTGACAGCCCGCATGGATGAACTTAGCCGGATGCTCGGAAGCGGCGAATACCAGCTCGGATCGCGAAGACATTTCTCGCTGCGACGCCAAGTCTTTCGCCAGAAAATTCGAAATCGTGCGCAGCTTTCGGCACTTCGGGACACATACATCGCCGAACGCCCTAAAGCGCTGGCCAGCGTCATAACAAACATGAAGAAACGGGCCGAGGACGCAAAAGAGGAATACCACGCTTGCGAAGGGGAAATTCGCGAAGCGCTGACCCACTATCGATTGAACTTCGACAATACGGCGCCATCAATCGGGCCGGCATCCATTTCGATCGAGATCAGGAACTGGATCGAGACCAATACGGCCATGCTGGAGGCCAACGAACTGATCCGCTACAGGCAACAGGCGGATGAGGCTGCAAGCCAGATCAGCCGGCTTCTGCGAACGGCTTTCGTACAAGAGCTCAACAACCGGTTCAACAAGCTGAAAAGCGAACTCGATGCGCTGGCCCGCGCACTGAAATCCCGGCCCTTCAATCGTGAGACCTACACACTCAACGCCCGTCCGAAGCCGGAACTCTCCGGGCTCTATCATCTCGCTCAAGCGAGCCAAGATGACGAAAACGTCTTTGAAACCCTTTTCAGTCACGAAGCCCCGCGCGACCCGCAGCACGCACAGGCTTTGGCAGACGTCGAGCGGCTCTTGAACGATGAGGCGCTCGATTTCACCCTCTATCAGGATTACCGCAACTACTACAGTTTCGATCTGACCACTCGGAATATCGAGACGGGTCTGCAGACCAGTTATGAACGCCGCAAAGGCACGGCCAGCGGCGCGGAACGCCAGGTTCCCTATTACGTGATCATCGGCGCCGCCCTCGCAAGCATCTACCACAGTTCCGGGCGACATAGCGAACGCACGGATTTCGGACTGGGCCTTGCGGTCTTCGATGAGGCGTTCAGCAAAATGGACGGTCCAAACCAGCGCACCTTGCTGGGCTTCTACACCGATATCGGCCTGCAGGTCGTCATCGCGGCACCCTCTGAAAAACGTGCCATCATCTACGAGAACATGGACAGCATCGCCGATGTCTTCCGCCACGGCAACGCGGCGACCGCCGAGACCATCCGGATCAAGCCCCATGCCCAAGAGCAGATGCGTGCTAACAACCCCCAATATATCAGCGATGCCGAGCTGGCCATCCAGATAACAGCCAATGGTCCGGATGCGGTCGCTGGCGTCCGAAATGGTGCGGATATCAACGGATGAAACACGTCCGTTTCGGCGATGCGGCCAGGCTCCTTCACAACCTGCTCGACCGGTATGAAGCGAGACCCAGCATCCCTCACCCGTTAAGCTATGCCGACGAAGCCGCCTTTCCGAGCGTAGAGGCGCGCGACCGCTTCGTCGAAACCATCCGGGCAGCCGAAAAGTTGGGGGCGGTAAGCCTGGAAAACACGAAAGCCGCCGATGCCGATGGGCTGCGTATCAGGCTCCTCGATGCTGACGCGCTGTATAGGCATCTGGACCGGAGGCCCTCGCACCAGCAGGTCGAAGCCACGCTGGCGGATCTGTATCAGCTCCCGAATATCCCCAAAGCGGCGCACGAGGTGCTTGACGAGATCGCTTCTGCCTGGGCACGCAACGTCCGAAAATTCGGGTTGGTCCGAAGCGATACGGCAAGCGTGCGGAACGCACTCGCGCTTGCCTGCGGATTGCAGGAGAGGGTGAAAGATGCGGCCGCCGTCACCGTCGATTTCCGCAGTTTTTCACGTTCGGTCGGGGCCGACAGCAAGGCGCTCGATCGTTTGGCGACCAGCGTCGTTGCAATCCATTCTCGTCTCTACCCAAGCGATATCGCAACAGCCACTTTGGACAGCGACGAGTTCCTGGCGACGTTTGGCGTCGCGCGCACGCCACAGCCCTTTTTGCTCAGCGGCCCGATTGCAATCCACGGTGTGAAGCTTCCAAACCTCGTCTATTACGGCTTTCCACCCGACCAGGCCGCCGCGGTCACGCTCGCCGATTCCGTCGATTATGTCCTGACGATCGAGAATTATACGTCCTTCATTCGCCATGCTCGGGAATGCAACGGCAACTGGAGCGGCCTGATTCTCTACACCGGCGGCTTTCCTGCCCGCAGCCATCTTGACCAGATCCTGCGGCTTTGCCGTGAGGCAGGCGCGCCGACATACCATTGGGGCGATCTCGATGCCGGCGGTGTGCGCATTTTTGCGCATCTGGAAAAGGCGCTGCGCCATGATGCGATCAGATTGCGACCGCATCTGATGGATGCTGGCATTCTGGCCCGGTACGGCGTCCCGGCGACGGCCAACGCCAGCACTCCCCCATATGGCGGTGACGACAGCATGATCAAAGGCCTCTGGCGCGCTTTAAGGGAAGCGGGTCTGGTCCTGGAACAGGAAAGCCTGTCACCGCAACGGCCATGATTGCGCCGCGACTAGCGGCCGCGGCCCTTGCGTCTCTACGGCCCGATGCGGGTCTTCTTTGATATGTTTCTGGGTATTTCGTTTGTGAAGATTTGGTTGCGGGGGCAGGATTTGAACCTGCGGCCTTCAGGTTATGAGCCTGACGAGCTACCGGGCTGCTCCACCCCGCGTCCAGCGTAAATCCCTTTGGGATTTATCGCGGCTACGTCGTCGCTTTAGCGATGACGGACTGTGCCGGAGCAAATTGCCGAAGGCGATTTGTCTCCTGTAAGGGACGCACGAGCAGATACGATGCGCATCCCATTATTTCCGGGCCCATTATAGCAGAAAGGCCGCTTACGCGGCCCTTTTGTTTCGGCTGGGCCGAAGATTTCGATCAGAGAAGATTTGTTGTTGCGCTTGGCAGACCTGGCAGCGACCGACTCTCCCGCGTCTTAAGACGAAGTACCATAGGCGCTGGGGCGTTTCACGGCCGTGTTCGGAATGGGAACGGGTGCAGCCGCCCCGCCATAACCACCAGGTCAGCGAAGCGCAACAAATTGAGAAGCTGGTGAAGGCAGAGCCTTCTTCTTAGTCTTTGAACACGTCTTTCTCTTTGCCGCCTGGACGATGCTTGTTGCACCCATACAGGCTGGTAAGCCGTCGCGCCTCGTGGCGCGGGCCGTCCGCAGCGCCTTTGGCGCGTCAGGACAAGAGATGATGGCTCATCGAACTTTGTTCGATGAGCATTGATCAATGAGAACGATCAAGCCAATCGAGCTATTAGTACCGGTAAGCTTCACACATTGCTGCGCTTCCACACCCGGCCTATCAACGTGGTCGTCTTCCACGGCTCTGATAGGGAATACTCGTTTTCAGGTTGGTTTCCCGCTTAGATGCCTTCAGCGGTTATCCATTCCATATGTAGCTACCCTGCTATGCCCTTGGCAGGACAACAGGTCCACCAGAGATATGTCCATCCCGGTCCTCTCGTACTAGGGACAGATCCTGTCAATATTCCTACACCCACGGCAGATAGGGACCGAACTGTCTCACGACGTTCTGAACCCAGCTCACGTACCGCTTTAATTGGCGAACAGCCAAACCCTTGGGACCTGCTCCAGCCCCAGGATGCGATGAGCCGACATCGAGGTGCCAAACAACCCCGTCGATATGGACTCTTGGGGTCATCAGCCTGTTATCCCCGGCGTACCTTTTATCCGTTGAGCGATGGCCCTTCCACACGGGACCACCGGATCACTATGACCGACTTTCGTCTCTGCTCGACTTGTCAGTCTCGCAGTCAGGCGGGCTTATGCCATTGCACTCGACGACCGATTTCCGACCGGTCTGAGCCCACCATCGCGCGCCTCCGTTACTCTTTCGGAGGCGACCGCCCCAGTCAAACTACCCACCATACACTGTCCCGGATCCGGATAACGGACCGCGGTTAGACATCCATGACGATAAGGGTGGTATTTCAAGGATGGCTCCACGGAAACTGGCGTCCCCGCTTCAAAGCCTACCACCTATCCTACACATGCCGACACGAATGCCAGTGTAAAGCTATAGTAAAGGTGCACGGGGTCTTTCCGTCTGACCGCAGGAACCCCGCATCTTCACGGGGAATTCAATTTCACTGAGTCTATGTTGGAGACAGCGGGGAAGTCGTTACGCCATTCGTGCAGGTCGGAACTTACCCGACAAGGAATTTCGCTACCTTAGGACCGTTATAGTTACGGCCGCCGTTTACTGGGGCTTCGATTCAAAGCTTGCACCTCTCCTCTTAACCTTCCAGCACCGGGCAGGCGTCAGACCCTATACGTCGTCTTGCGACTTCGCAGAGCCCTGTGTTTTTGATAAACAGTCGCTACCCCCTGGTCTGTGCCACCCCATCATACTTGCGTAAAATGGGGTCACGCTTCTTCCGAAGTTACGCGTGCAATTTGCCGAGTTCCTTCAACATAGTTCTCTCAAGCGCCTTGGTATACTCTACCTGACCACCTGTGTCGGTTTCGGGTACGGTCTATACGGTGGAGCTATTTCCTGGAACCGCGTCCCTGCAAGATCAATCCAATAAGACCTTACAAGTTGAGCAATCCGTCACTACCACCAGGCCCACGAATATTAACGTGGTTCCCATCGACTACGCGTGTCCGCCTCGTCTTAGGGGCCGGCTAACCCTGCTCAGATTAACTTTAAGCAGGAACCCTTGGTCTTTCGGCGAGAGGGTCTCTCACCCTCTTTATCGTTACTCATGTCAACATTCGCACTTCCGATACCTCCAGGATGTCTCACGACT
This sequence comes from Rhizobium grahamii, assembly GCF_009498215.1. NCBI lineage: Bacteria > Pseudomonadati > Pseudomonadota > Alphaproteobacteria > Hyphomicrobiales > Rhizobiaceae > Rhizobium > Rhizobium grahamii. The sequence continues at coordinate 2,951,488 of NZ_CP043498.1, forward strand.
GTCCCTTCACAGGCTTACGGAACGCTCCGCTACCACGTGCACAAGTGCACATCCTCAGCTTCGGTGCATGGCTTCAGCCCCGTTACATTTTCGGCGCAAAGACCCTTATTTAGACCAGTGAGCTGTTACGCTTTCTTTAAATGATGGCTGCTTCTAAGCCAACATCCTGGTTGTTTTGGGATCCTCACATCCTTTCCCACTTAGCCATGACTTGGGGACCTTAGCTGGAGGTTAGGGTTGTTGCCCTTTTCACGACGGACGTTAGCACCCGCCGTGTGTCTGCCGAGTAGTACTCCCGGGTATTCGGAGTTTGGTTAGGATCAGTAAGACGGTGAGTCCCCATAGCCCATCCAGTGCTCTACCCCCGGGTATTCGCTCGACGCTCTACCTAAATAGATTTCGCGGAGAACCAGCTATTTCCGAGTTTGATTGGCCTTTCACCCCTAGCCACAAGTCATCCCAATCTATTGCAACAGATGCGGGTTCGGTCCTCCAGTTGGTGTTACCCAACCTTCAACCTGCTCATGGCTAGATCACTCGGTTTCGGGTCTAATGCAACTAACTAAATCGCCCTATTCAGACTCGCTTTCGCTTCGCCTACACCTACCGGCTTAAGCTTGCTAGTTACACTAAGTCGTTGACCCATTATACAAAAGGTACGCCGTCACCCTTGCGGGCTCCGACTGTTTGTAGGCATCCGGTTTCAGGTTCTATTTCACTCCCCTTGTCGGGGTGCTTTTCACCTTTCCCTCACGGTACTTGTTCGCTATCGGTCATGCACGAGTACTTAGGCTTGGAGAGTGGTCTCCCCATGTTCAGACAGGGTTTCACGTGCCCCGCCCTACTCTAGGACAATCAAAGTATCTACGCGTACGGGGCTGTCACCCACTACGGCCAAGCTTTCCAGCTTGTTCCACTTTAACTTCAATTGCCACTGGCCTGGTCCGCGTTCGCTCGCCACTACTTGCGGAGTCTCGGTTGATGTCCTTTCCTGCAGGTACTTAGATGTTTCA
>NZ_CP043498.1:3257500-3445000 GCF_009498215.1 Rhizobium grahamii
AGGAATGGAACCCGCGTGGCAGGCAACGATGATGAACGTTCTGAAATCGATACCCGACAGCACCATGATCTACATCGGTCGCTCGGACGCCTACATGGAGGCATTCCATCCGCGGGTACTGCACCTCGAGGCCATCTCGGCGAAGTCTGAAGAGAAGATCATGGCGAAGGCCGCGAACGCACCGGCGCCGGCGCTCTAGGATTGCGGCCTAAGCGGCCGCCTTCCTAGCCTTCCAACTCTTCCCGGAGCATTTCAAGCTCCAGCCATTCCTCTTCCATCTTGGTGAGGCCGTTCCGGAATTTCTCCATTTCCGCAGCGAGGCGGGTAAAGGTATCCGGGTCCTTGGTGAAGAGGTTCGGGTCAGCCATCTTGGCTTCGCGCTTGGCGATCTCCGCTTCCAGCTTCGCCATTTCCTTCGGCAGGTTCTCCAGCGCAAACTTCTGTTTGAAGGAAAGCTTGCCCTTCGCCTTTGTCTGCTCGCCAGCCGGTTCGGCCTGCGCCTTGGGCTTCTCTGTCGCTTTCTCGGCCTTCCGGCGCTCTTCCGCCGCACCCTTGCGCTGTGCAAGCATGTCGGAGTAGCCGCCGGCATACTCGATCCATCGGCCGTCAGGCGCATCGGGAACCGCCGGCGCAATCGTTGACGTAACGGTCCGGTCGAGGAAGTCACGATCGTGGCTGACGAGAATGACGGTGCCAGGGAAGCCGGCAACGATTTCCTGCAGGAGGTCGAGCGTCTCGATATCGAGATCGTTCGTCGGTTCGTCGAGGATCAGCAAGTTCGACGGCCGCGCAAGAATGCGCGCCAGCATCAGGCGGGCGCGCTCGCCACCCGACAGGTTCTTGATCGGCGTGCGGGCCTGTTCGGGCTGAAACAGAAAGTCTTTCATGTAGCCCGTGACATGCCGCTGCTCGCCGTTGACGAGAAGATTGTCCCCGCGGCCATCCGTCAGATAGTGGGCAAGCGTATCCTCGAGATCGAGGTCCTCGCGCTTCTGATCGAGCGTCGCGATTTCGAGGTTCGTCCCGAGCTTCACAGTGCCGGTGTCCGGAGCAAGCTGCCCAGTCAGCATCTTCAGAAGCGTGGTCTTGCCCGCTCCATTCGGGCCGACGAGACCGATGCAATCGCCACGATGAACGCGGATCGAGAACGGCGAAACGATCGACCGATCGCCGTATGTCTTCGTGATCTTGTCCGCTTCGATAACGAGCTTGCCCGACTCCTGCGAATCCGAGGCCGTCGCCTGAACGGATCCCTGTGGCCCTTTGTGGCCTCGATACTCCGCGCGCATCGTCTGTAATTCGCCAAGGCGCCGCATGTTTCGCTTGCGCCGCGCCGTCACACCGTAGCGCAACCAGTGTTCTTCGCGCTCGATGGCCTTTCCGAGCTTGTGCTGCTCCAGCTCCTCTGCCTCGAGCACCTGATCCCGCCAGGCCTCGAAATGCGCGAAGCCTCGATCCAGCCGCCGGGACGTGCCGCGGTCCAGCCAGACGGTGGCATTCGATACCTTCTCAAGGAACCGCCGGTCGTGCGAAATCAGAACGAGTGCGCTCCGGCTCTTCTGAAGTTCGCCTTCAAGCCACTCGATGGTGGGCAGATCGAGGTGGTTGGTAGGCTCATCCAGCAGCAGAATGTCAGGCTCCGGCGCCAGAACGCGTGCCAGCGCAGCACGACGGGCTTCGCCGCCCGACAGGTTCTTCGGATCTTCTTCGCCGGTAAGGCCGAGATGCGACAGCAAATAAGTCACGCGATACGGATCGTCACCGGGCCCGAGGCCCGCCTCGGCATAGGCCTGGACGGTCTTGTAGCCGGCGAAGTCCGGAGCCTGCTCCAGATACCGGATCGTCGAAGCCGGATGCCGGAACACCTCGCCGGACTGCGCCTCGACCAGCCCTGCAGCGATCTTCAGCAAGGTGGACTTGCCCGAGCCGTTGCGGCCGACGAGGCAGATCCGGTCGCCCGGCTCCACCTGCAATCCGGCACCTGCCAGAAGCGGCGCACCGCCGAAGCTCAGGAAGATATCATCAAGTTTTAGAATGGGAGGCGCCAAAAATCAGACTCCGGAAAAATCGTAAGGGCGGGCAAGCACAATGGCGCGACCGCTTTGAAGCGTGAAATGCACCTTGCCTTCCGCAACATTCGAGATGGTACGTGAAGAACCGAAGGGCAAATGAAAATCCTTCAGCGGATAGCGTGCGTTCTCGATCGAGAGCCCGATGAGCTCGCTGAAGCCGGGAACCGAAAACAGGCTCGCCTTCGGCATGTCGAGTTCGATCGTGCCGGGAATGAGGGGCACGGCTTCCTCTGTTCCCGATGTGAGAAGGACGTCGAAACCTTCTTCCGCCAGCCGGACGGCATAAAGCAGATGCTGAAGCGCGTGATCGGAACGGTCGCCGGCCAGCGCCCCGACAAGGATCAGCCGACGCGCGCCGAGGCGGATCGCTTCTGAGACGGCGATTTCTCCATCCGTCGCAGCTTTTGCAGCAGGATAAGGCTGGCGGGGAACATGCTGGAAAGCATCGGTAAGGGCCGCCGGCGCCGAATCGAAATCGCCCACCCATAGCTCCGGCTCCAGGCCAAGAGCGATGGCATGCCGCATCCCGCCATCCGCAGCGATGACGCGCGTTCCGGCAACCGCCTCGATCAGACGATCAGTCAGTTGAATCTCGCCGCCGAGCAGGATGGTGAAGGTGGATTGGCTCATGGCGATTGCCATAGCGCAAAGCAGGGGTGAAGGGAAAGACCCGCCTGCTATGCGTCTTCGGTCATCTCGCGCATCCGGGCCTCGAAGAGTTCCTCGAAGCCCGAGATGAACTTATCAAAGAGCTTGGCGAAAACGTCGATTTCCTCCTGCGGCCAATCCGCGACGATGTCGGAAACCAGCGTCATTTTCTGCGCCTTTATCTCCGCCATCAATTTCTGGCCGAGCGGCGTCATCACCACCACGATACGTCGCGCATCGGCCTGCGATGCCTTGCGCCTCAGAATATTGCGACCGACCATATCAGATACGACGCGGCTGGCACGCGACGGATCGATGCGCATCATCTCGGCAATGGTACCAACCGTGACCTCTCCCGAGTCCTGCGCGCGTCTCACCGCATCCAGAACATCCAGATGCGACAACTCCAGACCGGGCGCCACGCTTTGTATCGCAAGCCTTCCGATCAGCCTGCGACCCGTCATCAGCCGCATGCGGGTCATTGTCTGGCCGATATGCGTGACGCTGCCTTCGCTGTCCGCAGCGCTCTCGATGTCGGCGATTTCCTTCGCGGTTTTGTTCATGGGGCGATCATAACAGAAGGCAATATGGATGAGAATATGCCGTCGTCATAAATATGCCATTGACAATTATATGCTGATAGCACACAAATCCAACTCTCATCTAATCGGAAAATGGCACTCCCATGGATATGCATAGTGCGCCGGCACCCCTTGTGGCGGATCATCGCCGCAAGCTCATTCTCTTTCTTTTCCTGATGACAGCCTTGTTCATGGCGACGCTGGACAATCAGATTGTCGCGACAGCTCTACCGACGATCGTCGGTGAATTCGGACACCTTGAGCGCTTCAGCTGGATTGGCTCCGCCTACCTTCTCTCCGTCAGCGCGGTCATGCCGCTCTATGGAAAGCTCGGCGACCTGTTCGGCCGAAAATATGTGATGATGGCAGCGATCCTGATCTTCACTGTCGGCTCGGCCATCTGTGGTCTGGCGGTTTCGATGAATACCCTGATTGCCGCGCGTGTGCTGCAGGGGCTTGGTGGCGGCGGGATCATGGTATCGATCTTCGCCGTCAACGCAGACTTGTTCGAACCTCGCGAGCGGGCCAGATATCAGAGCTATTCGAGCCTGGTCCTCATGGCCTCCGGTGCCATCGGTCCCGTGCTTGGCGGAACAATGAGTGACCTCTTCGGCTGGCGCTCCATCTTTCTCGTCAACGTGCCGATCGGCATCTTTGTCCTCACAGGGCTTGCCTTCATGCTTCCCTATCGCAAGCCTAACAGGCGCCCGAAGATCGACTATGCGGGCGCAGTACTGCTTGCCGTGGTGACGGCAAGTGTCGTGCTTGCGGCTGATGGGGCGCAACTTTTCGATTCTCTGATCGCACCACAGAACCTTGCCATCATCTGCATTGGTGTCGCAGCCGCGATCGCCTGGGTCATGGTGGAGCGCCGCGCCGTTGAGCCGATTATCCCGCTCTCCCTGTTCAGCAACTCGACGTTCAGCCTGCTGCTGACCATGTCGATCATGAGCGGCGCCATCGGCATCGGCATGGTGAACTATTTCGCGCTGTTCCTACAGACGACGACGGGCTTATCGCCCTCTGCCGCAGGCGGGTTTTTCATCCTGTTGACGGGCGGTATCGTCTGCGGCTCGCTGTCAGCCGGACGCATCATCTCCGCGACGGGACGGTACAAGCCGCTCGCCATAGCAAGCTTGAGCTGTAGCGCCGTGGCATTTGCCCTGATCTCCCAGGTTCACGCCGGTACCCCGCTTTACCTGATCGGCGCTCTGATGATGATGCATGGGATCGGCGTTGGCCTCGCCCAGCAGGTGCCGGTTATCGGCGTCCAGAATGCCACGCCTGCACGCGACGTCGGCGCTGCCACCGGATCGGTGACGTTGTCCCGCATGGGAGGCGCATCGATCGCCATCTCTATCTACGGCGCAATCGTCGGTTCGCAGCTTGGCGGATCGGGATCTATCATCCCGGGTGTCTCCAACATAGAGGAACTGACACCGAAGATGATGGCGGGCTTGCCGGATGCCGTGAAACAGGCTGTGGCGGATGCCTATTCGCACGCGTTTACGCCGCTGTTCATGACCTCCTGCGGCATCGCCCTCGTCGGCCTGATTGCGGCGCTGTTGCTGAAACCGGTGCAACTGCCGCGGCTCGTCAGCGGCACCCGTCCGGCGGCGGTCGCGGAAGCCAGCGAATAAGGAATAGGTGGCCGGCTTCACTCTTGCCAGATGCCGGCCGCGACGATACATCTCTTCTCGCTCTAACGGGGTGCCTTCGTTCATCGAACGGAGGCTGAGAGGCTTGCAAAAGCTAACCCGCGGAACCTGATCCGGCTAACACCGGCGGAGGGATTAGACGCGTGACATTTGCCACCGCCCTTTTCCCCTTCAACAACAGCAAGAGGAGAGGTGCGATGTTTGTTTCCAACTTTAAAGTTCTTCATGGGCTGGCTGCTCTCGTAGCTGCCGTTGCCGCGTTCTCGGCAACGAATGCCGGCGCAGCCGAGAAGTCTCTGACGATCTACACCTACGAAAGCTTCACATCGGAATGGGGTCCCGGCCCGAAGGTCAAGGCCGCTTTCGAGAAGACGTGCGAGTGCAGCGTCAATTTCGTCAGTGTCGCCGATGGTGTCGCGCTGCTGTCCCGCCTCAAGCTCGAGGGTGCGGGCACCAAGGCCGACGTCGTCCTTGGACTCGACACCAATCTTGTGGCGGAAGCAAAGGCAACCGGCCTGTTTGACGCAAGCGGCGTCGATACCGCTGGTCTGAGCGTACCGGGCGACTACAAGGACGATGTTTTCGTCCCCTACGACTACGGGCATTTTGCCGTCATCTACGACACGCAGACCATCAAGAATCCGCCGAAGAGCATGAAGGATCTCGTTGAGGGCGATCCGTCGCAGAAAATCGTCATCGAGGATCCGCGCACGTCGACCCCGGGTCTCGGCCTGCTGTTGTGGGTCAAGTCGATCTATGGCGACAAGACGCCGGAAGCCTGGGCCAAGCTGAAGAACCGCGTTCTTACTGTGACGCCAGGCTGGTCGGAAGCCTATGGGCTCTTCACGAAGGGCGAGGCACCGATGGTGCTCTCCTATACGACATCTCCCGCCTACCATATGGTCTCGGAAAACACAGACCGATACCAGGCCGCGGACTTTTCCGAAGGGCACTACATCCAGATCGAAGTCGCCGGCCTGCTGAAGAACGCACCGAACAAGGATCTTGCCCGAGATTTCCTCAAGTTCGTTTTGACGCCGGGCTTCCAGGATACCATCCCGACAAACAACTGGATGATGCCGGTTGCGGCAACGTCTCAGCCCCTGCCCGACGCCTTCAGCAAGCTCGTCAAGCCGAGCAAGACCTTCCTGATGAGTTCCGACGATGTCGCGGCGCATCGAAAGGCCTGGATCGATGAGTGGCTTGCGGCAATGAGCATGAATTGATGCTGCTGACCGCGGCACAGAGACGGTTTTCGATGATCGGCGGGGCCTTCGGTCTCGCCGCTATCGTTCTGTTCATTGCACTCGCGGTCTTCATGCTGCTGATGGCGAGCGGTATCCAGTCCCTCGCATCGGTTCTGGCTGATCCCTACATCGGAAGGGTCCTGCGCTTCACGCTGCTGCAGGCATTCCTTTCGACACTCCTCTCGGTCGTCTTCGCAATCCCGCTTGCCCAGGCGCTTGCGCGCCAACCCGACCTGCCCGGCCGCCAGTGGATCGTGCGGCTGATGGCATTGCCGATGGGCTTGCCCGTGCTGGTCGGCGCTTTGGGTCTCATCGGAATATGGGGACGGCAAGGTGCTCTGAATTCCCTGCTGCTGCGCCTCGGACTTGCCGAACCGATAAGCATCTACGGGCTTGCCGGGATCTTGCTCGCGCATGTCTTCTTCAATCTGCCGCTCGCCTGCCGGCTTATGCTGATGTCGCTGGAGCGCATACCCGGCGAATACTGGCTGGTGGGTGCTGGACTTGGCATGCGACCGAAGGATATTTTCCGTTTCGTCGAGTGGCCCGTACTGCGCTCGGTTATCCCAGGCGTCGCAGGGCTGATTTTCATGCTGTGCGCCACGAGTTTCACGCTGGTACTGGCGCTCGGTGGCGGGCCGGCGGCAACAACGATCGAGGTGGCCATCTACCAGTCACTGCGTTTCGATTTCGATCCCGGCAGGGCGGTTTCACTCTCGGTGCTGCAGATCGTGTTGACCGCAATCATTTTGGGCGGAATGGCGCTGTTGCGATCTGTCGATGACGAGGGAACAACCGTGGGAAAGACGGTGAAGCGACCGGACGGTACATCCCTTCCCGTACGTCTGCTGGATATCACTCTGCTCTTTATCGGCGTCGCATTCCTGCTGTTACCGCTGATCTCGATCGCCGTTGCCGGACTGCGTGCGAATTTGATCAAGCTTGTTCTGGAACCGATCTTCTGGCGATCCACCATCACCAGCGCGTTGATAGCGACATGTTCGGCCGTGCTTTCGTCGAGCATCGCAATGCTGCTCGTCCGGGCGAGACATACGGTAGCACTTGGAGGAAGCAGAAGCCTCGCCGACAGGGCTTTTTTCGGAGCGATGGGCTCAGCCTCGTCCTTCGTTATGCTGGTGCCGCCGATCGTGCTCGCAACCGGCTGGTTCATGGCTCTTCGATCCGTGGGCGACATCAACGCCTATGCCCCCATTCTCATCGCCGCGATCAACGCGCTGATGTCTCTCCCCTTCGTCATGCGCGTGCTGGAGCCAGCCTACGCGACACACCAGCAGCGAACCCAGCGCTTGAGCGCAAGCCTCGGTATCGAAGGGTTCTCTCGTCTTCGCTTTGTCGATTGGCCGGCGATGCGGCAGCCGTTGCTGACGGCTTTGTCATTCGCTGCGGCGCTGTCGCTCGGAGATCTCGGCGCAGTCGCGCTGTTTGGCTCCGACAGCCTCGTCACACTTCCCTGGCTGATCTACAGCCGCATAGGGAGCTACCGAACTAGCGATGCAGACGGACTGGCGCTGATCCTCGGCATCATCTGCCTTCTTCTGACAATTGCGGGTACACGTGGAAATACCAGAAAGGAGGCTGTCCTGCATGGCTGACGGGATCGAAATGCAGAATGTGCGGCTTCGGCTTGGCCAGCATTCCTTCCACTTTGATTGCAAGCTGCCGCGCGCAGCCGTGATCGCGGTGACCGGCCCATCCGGCGCCGGAAAATCGACCTTCCTCAATCTTCTCGCCGGTTTCGACATACCGGAACAGGGGCGCATCCTCGTTGCGGGAGAGGACATCACCCGCGAGCATCCATCACGGCGCCCGGTTTCGCTCGTCTTCCAGGACAACAATCTGTTCGCCCACCTCGATGTTTTCACCAATGTCGGCCTCGGCATCAATCCGTCGTTGAAGCTGTCGGCCACGGATCGGTCAGCGATCAGCGAGGCTCTGACCAAGGTCGGTCTCGACAACTTCGAGAAGCGGATGCCGTCCACGCTTTCCGGCGGTGAGCGACAGCGGGTCCCATTCGCGCGTGCGCTCGTCCGCAAGCGCCCGTTGCTTCTGCTCGATGAGCCGTTCGCGGCCCTTGATCCGGCACTCAGAAACGATATGGCGACATTGCTTCTCGAGTTGCATCGCGAAACCAACAATACTGTTGTCATCGTGTCGCACGACCCTGACGAGGTTCGGAAGATAGCCGACCATGCGATCTTTATCGACGTAGGCTCTATTGTCGCCGATGCACCGATCGAGCAGTTTATTGAGCAGAAAGATCACTTTGGCGTGGTCCAATTTCTGCGCGGCTGACGATTCTCACTCGAGCAACGGCACTTTCGCCATAATTTGAGTCGACCCAAAGAACTCCTTAACCACGTCAGGCTTGCTAAAATACAACGGCGCCACATTTAAGCAGAGTCTCGCTATGCAACCGATGCGAAAATCAGTTACAGCAAAGACTTGCGTCCCTGTTTGTGCAGTGCAAAAGCGGGGATGGACGCCTGTTTAACCGCAATGATCGCGATCGGATCAACCATAGGGGAAACCGATCGGCAAGCAATATGACTCGGAGAGACGCACTGGACCGCATGACGACGTGGAAACTGACCGCGCCCGCCAGTAGTGTGTTTCTCGCAACGTGTCGTTGGGCTCGTCAGGCGTCGCTGATCTGCGCCACCGGTGCAGGACTATACGGTTGTCAGTCGGCTCTCGAGCAATCCTACCAACCGAGCGTCGGCCCCTCCTCGAACCCCCAGATCGTCGACGAAGTCCAGAAGAACGATCCTCGTGCCGCGATGGGTGCGCGCGAGCATCCGCGCATCGTCGCCAGCTATGGCGGCGAGTACAAGGACGCGAAGACCGAGCGGCTGGTTGCCCGTATCGCCGGCGCGCTGACGGCTGTCTCTGAAAACCCCAGCCAGTCCTACCGCATTACGATCCTGAATTCGCCCGCGATCAACGCATTTGCGCTGCCCGGGGCTATCTCTATGTGACGCGCGGCCTGCTCGCGCTCGCCAACGACGCCTCGGAAGTCGCGGCCGTGCTCTCGCATGAGATGGGTCACGTGACCGCGAACCACGGCATCGAGCGGCAGAAGCGCGAAGAAGCTGAAGTCATCGCCAGCCGGGTTGTCGCAGAAGTTCTGTCCAGCGATATCGCCGGTAAGCAGGCGCTGGCACGCGGCAAGCTGCGCCTCGCCGCGTTCTCGCGGCAGCAGGAATTGCAGGCTGATGTCATCGGCGTGCGCATGCTCGGCGAAGCGGGATACGACCCCTATGCGGCAGCGCGCTTCCTCGATTCCATGGCAGGCTATAGTCGTTTCATGTCGGTGGATCCGGATGCCGACCAGAGCCTGGACTTCCTGTCAAGCCATCCCAATTCCGCCCAGCGTATCGAGCTTGCGCGCGATCACGCGCGTGCGTTCGGACAGGAAGGCAAGGTTGGCGACACCGGCCGCAACTACTATCTCGACGGCATTGATGGCCTGCTATATGGCGACAGCCCCGAAGAGGGCTATGTCCGGGGGCAGACATTCCTGCATGGTGGTTTGGGCATCCGTTTCGACGTGCCGCCGGACTTCAAGATCGACAACAAGGTCGAGGCCGTCATGGCGACCGGACCGGGCGATGTCGCGATCCGTTTCGATGGCGTTGCCGACAACCAGAACCAATCACTGACCAACTACATCTCCAGCGGCTGGGTCACCGGTCTCGATCCATCGAGTATTCGCCAGGTCACGGTAAATGGCATGGAAGCCGCGACGGCGCGCGCAAGCGCCGATCGTTGGGACTTCGATGTTACCGTTGTACGCAACAACTCGCAGATCTTCCGCTTCCTGACGGCGGTTCCGAAGGGCAGCCCGACGCTGCAGCAGACGGCCGATGTCCTGCGCGCGAGTTTCCGCCGCATGACGCCGGAGGAGGCGGCTTCACTGAAGCCGCTTCGCGTGCGTGTCGTAACCGTTCGTGCTGGCGACAACATCACCACGCTTGCCGCACGAATGATGGGGACGGATCGGAAACTTGATCTCTTCAAGCTCATCAATGCCCTGCCGACAGGCGCGTCGGTGGCGCCCGGCGATCGCGTCAAGATCATCGCGGAATAAACAAAGCCCGGCTTTCGCCGGGCTTTTTGTTGTGACTCAGGATGGGTTCAGGCCGATGCCGCCATATACGGATCAGCGCTGACGAGCGCCGTACGCAGCTTTTCCATCGCCCGGCTTTCGATCTGACGCACACGCTCCTTGGAAATACCGAGATCCGCGCCCAACTCTTCGAGGGTCGCACCATCTTCGGCGAGCCGGCGGGCGCTGATGATCTTCATTTCACGCTCGTTGAGATGCGTGAGGGCCGACGCCAGCCACACCCGGCGGCGCTCCCCGTCGATCATGTTGGTGACCTGCTCGTCGGGAAGCGGCTCATTGCTGACAAGGAAGTCCATCTTCTCGGCGCTATCGGCGTCTCCGGAGACCGACGGCGCCTGCAGTGACGCATCGTTGCTGGAGAGACGCGCATCCATGGTCTGGACGTCAGAAAGGCTCACGCCGAGCGCAGCTGCGATCTCCTGGTGGATGGATTGCAGTGTAAGCTGTGTATCGCCCTTGGCGAGCTTGGCGCGAAGCCGGCGCAGATTGAAGAACAGCGCCTTCTGCGCCGAACTCGTCCCACCGCGGACAATCGACCAATTGCGCAGAATATAGTCCTGAATTGAAGCGCGGATCCACCAGCTGGCATAGGTCGAGAAACGCACGTCGCGTTCCGGCTCGAAACGCGCGGCCGCCTCGAGCAAGCCGACATAGCCCTCCTGAACAAGATCGCTCATCGGCAAGCCGAAATTGCGAAATTTTGCCGCCATCGAAATGACCAGACGCATATGTGCCATCGCAATCTGATTTCGCGCACCACGGTCCTCATTATGTTTCCAACGAACAGCAAGATCATGTTCTTCCTCGCGCGCCAGGTAAGGCGCGGCCATCGCAATCTTAATCATGCGCCGGTCTGCAGACATGTTCTTCATAACGGTCTCCTGAGCTCAGGCTGGCCCTAAATTGGGCAAAGAATATCTGTTCCCGGACACGGCATGCCCGGATCGAAATCGTGGTTTGGAGATATGAAGGCCTCGGCTCTGGATGTTTGCGAGAGAGGCCCTAGTTTACTGTCTAGGTACCGTTCAGGCCGTTTGGCGGGATCAGTTTCGTCAAGCTGCCGGTTGGGCAAGATTTGGAAGGCATGATCCGCTCCTCGTCACGTTGACTTCGAAGGCGATCCGACGGGCCATGGCCCGAACAGGTTCGCACTGACATTTTGTAAACGCGCGACTGCCGAAAAAGTTCCAATAAAAAACCCGGCACAATGGCCGGGTTTTTTGTGAGGAATGGCAGGCCCTTTTTAGGCTGCCTCATCCTGGGATTCGTCTTCTTCGATCGCCTTGCCGCGCTTCGGACCCTTGTTCAAGTTCGTCTCGACCAAACGGACGGCTTCGGTTTCGGACATCTTGTTCACAGCGGCAATTTCGCGCGCCATGCGATCAAGGGCCGCTTCGTAAAGCTGACGCTCGGAATAGGACTGCTCCGGCTGGTTCTCGGCACGGTAGAGGTCGCGCACGACTTCAGCGATAGAAATCAGGTCGCCGGAATTGATCTTGGCATCATATTCCTGGGCGCGACGGGACCACATCGTACGCTTGACGCGTGCCTTGCCCTGCACAACCTTCAGAGCACGCTCCACGAAATCGGTCTCGGAGAGCTTACGCATACCAATGCTCATAGCTTTCGCGACCGGCACCTTCAGACGCATTTTGTCCTTTTCGAAATCAATTACGAAAAGTTCCAACTTCATGCCGGCGACTTCTTGCTCTTCGATGGCGCTGATGGTACCGACGCCATGTGCGGGATACACGATCGATTCACCGGTCTTGAAGCCATGGCGTGCTGCTGAAGGTTTTTTCTGCTGGGTCGTCATTCTATTCAAAAACTCCCTGTTACGCTTCCGGCGAGAGCCGGAGCCGGGTCAGTCAGGCCCGGATGAGACGGTCGGATCCGTCGGGTGACTTTACTTCTGGCCCCACCGGTCGAAAACAAAGCTATACCCACACGCGATTTTAGGACCTGACAGCTCAAGGCGTTGATATGTCACGGAAACCGCGCGTTAATCTGTTTGCTTTCTGGTGGTTTTGGGCATGCAATATGCCGCAAATGGATCAGTGATATTAAAGCTACCACAAAAATATGAGGAAATCAATAATTTACTGTGCATGAGTCATGCGGGCAACACATGTCACCCATATGCTCCAAGCACATTTCGCCCCATTTCGCAGGCGTTAAAGCCGGATCGACCTAAGTCGATCAGTCGCCCGAACCGGGCTTCTCCGAGAAGTACTTTTCGAACTTTCCGGTCTCGCCGTCCAGTTCTTTCGCCTCGGGCATGGCATCTTTCTTGACCGTGATGTTTGGCCAGATGCTGGCAAACTCGGAGTTGACCTTCAACCACTTGTCCAGGCCCGGCTCGGTATCCGGCTTGATCGCTTCGGCAGGACATTCCGGTTCGCAAACGCCGCAGTCGATGCACTCGTCCGGATGAATGACTAGGAAGTTCTCGCCTTCATAGAAACAGTCGACAGGGCAGACTTCAACGCAATCGGTATATTTGCAGCGAATGCAATTGTCGGTCACGACATAGGTCATGAAGAACTCCAGGATTCTCGCTTAAATAGGGCAGGGCAACCTGGAACGTCACGCCTTCCCTAGCCGGAAGAGCCGCGCGACCATGTTTTGGGAAACCGTCATGCGATCCGGCAGGTTGTCTGTCAAGTATCGGCTTTGAAGGCGGATTTCAAGAATAAACCGATCTCAAAAAGGCCCAGTCGCGGCAGAGTTTTCTAATCATCGTCCGACATCAATCGATCGATTGCGCGGCGCTCCTTCTTCGTCGGCCTGCCGGCACCGGCCGCACGTATCGCCTGTTCGTAAGGCGTCAGCTTTGCGGTTTCTTCAGGCGATGGGGAAAGGTCGTCGTAGAGGAGCCTGGCTTCCTCGTAGGGTCCGCGGCGTTCTCCCCCAGCCTTGACCTGCAGGATCACATCCCGGCGCTCGAGCGTCAGCTCGATCTTGTCGCCAATTTTGACCATCTGACTGGGTTGAAGCACGCGCGCACCGTTGATGCGCACGTGACCGGATTGAACATGACTTTGAGCCAGCGAGCGTGACTTGACCATACGCGTGAAGAACAGCCACTTGTCGATGCGCTGGCGCGAACCGGTTGCTGGCTGTGTCTCCCCGCTCATGGTGTCTTACTTCTTCATCTGCTCCTTCAAGGCAGCGAGCTTGGCAAAGGGTGAATCCGGATCAATCGGCTTCTCCTTGCGCGGCGGCTTTGCCTCGAAGCGCAGCGGCTGGTTGCCGCCACGATTGTTGTTGTTGCGATCCTTGCGATCACCGCGATCCTGTCGATCGCCACGTTGCTCGTTGCGGTCGCCGCGCCCCTGATGCGGCTTGCCGCCTTCCTTGCGCTGGGGACGACCACCCTCGCCGGCTTCCGATCCGCCGCCGTGACGGCGATTGCCACGATCCTGAGCCTGACCGTTACCGCGGCGTTCACCCTGCTGGCCACGTGGCTGGCGCTGCGCATCGCTGCGACCGGCGAGCCGCCACAGAAGCACCGGCTTCGGTTCTTCCGCCTCGCCCGCCTCTGCCACGGGCTGCTCAGCTGCCGTCGGCTGTTCGGCAACGGCGGCCGTTTCCGAACCGTTTTCCTCGGTCGAAGCATCGGCGTCGTCGTGGTCGGACGGTTCACCGGCTGCCTCGGCAGCCTCGGCGACAACAGGCGTGGCTGTCACGTCCTGAGCGGAAAGATGCGCTGCCGCCTCTTCGGCCTTCACGGCGTCGGCACGGTAACCCAGACCCTTCAGGATCTCTTCCATGTCTTCCAGCGTCGCGCCGAGAATGGAGAGCATCGCCGTCGTCGTTGTAAAGCGACGACCGTCGTAAGCGCCTTCCGGACGATTGGCCTGACCGGGCTTCCACTGCAGCAGCGGCCGGATGATATCCGCGAGACGCTCGAGGATATCGATACGAACGGCACGCTTTCCGAGGAAGCGGAAACCGGCAAGCTTGTAGAATGTGCGCTCGAAGCTCGGGTCGGTGACGACAGACGTGCGGCCGGCGGCCAGCACTGGAATGAGATCACCGTAACCGGGCTTATCAAGGCCGTCGTTCTTCAGAGCCCAAAGCAGGGTGATGAGCTCGGCGGGCGCGGGCTTCAGCAGAGCCGGAACAAAAATATGGTAGGCGCCGAAACGCACGCCATAGCGGCGCATGGAAGCACGCGCGTCCTGATCGAGAGACTTCACCTCTTCCGTGACATCGCGACGGAAAAGCACACCGAGATTCTCGACGAGCTGGAATGCCAGCCCCTTCGCGAGGCCCTGCAGGTCTTCTGCGCGCGACAGGTCGTCAAGCGGCTTCAGAACCGTGCTGATGTGATGATTGACGAAGCGCTCGATGCGGGCGGCGACGTGATCGCGTGCATTGCTCGTGAGCTGTTCGTCGGCCAGCAGGAGTACCCGCGGACGCATGATGTGATCGCTTCCGGAAAGGCGTGCCACCGGATCGCCAAGCCAACGGATCAAACCGTCGGAGCTGATTGCCAGATCGCCATTGCCGGCAGCATGAAGACGTGCTGCACGTGCCTCGAATTCAAGCGACAGCGCTTTCTGCGACGCAGTCTGGACTGCCTTTGCGTCCGGCCCCTCTGCTCCCGCAATAGGCGTGAACCGGAATCCGGACAACTGCCCCACATGATGTCCTTCAACGAAGACATCGCCATTTACACTGATTTCAGCTTCCAGCATCGCATTCTCTCTCAGGCGCTTCATGAGCACAGATGTCCTGCGATCAACAAAGCGTTTCGTCAACCTTTCATGTAACGCATCGGACAATCGATCTTCGATTTCCCGCGTCTTTTCCTGCCAGTGTGTCGGATCGGCAAGCCAGTTGGGCCGATTCGATACATAGGTCCACGTCCTTATCTGCGCGATTCGCGCCGAAAGCGTGTCAATTTCACCATCCGTTCGATCGGCGCGGTGAACTTGTTCCGCAAGGAAGTCCTCGTTCACCGTGCCATAGCGCACGAGATCCGAAAAGAGGGTGGAGATGAGATCGGCGTGCTGGGCGGGCGCAATGCGCCTGTAATCGGGCAAAGCACACGCTTCCCAAAGCTTTTCCACGCGCGCTGGCGTCTTGGCGAGATCGATGATCTCGGGATAGCGAGACAAGTGCTCCAAAGCCTGCTGATCGACAGCAGGAAGCGCCCGCGTCAATCCGGCAACGCTTGGTCCTGTCTCAAGGCTTGCGCGCAAGGCATGCAGAGAGGCGAAATCCAGGTTCTTGGTGCGCCACTGCAGCACCTTGATATTGTCGAACTCGTGCCCCTCGATCCGCTTGATAAGCTCCTCGTCGAACGGATCGACCTGTCCCGTGACGCCGAAGGTGCCATCCCGGACGTGCCTACCCGCACGACCGGCGATCTGACCAAGTTCGGCGGGATTCAGATTGCGGAACTGGTAGCCGTCGAACTTCCGGTCCTGGGCGAAGGCGACGTGGTCGACATCGAGATTGAGACCCATGCCGATTGCGTCGGTCGCGACGAGGTACTCGACATCGCCAGCCTGATAGAGAGCGACCTGCGCATTGCGCGTCCGAGGGCTGAGCGCCCCGAGGACGACGGCAGCCCCGCCGCGCTGGCGCCGTATCAGTTCTGCAATCGCGTAGACCTCGTCCGCCGAGAAGGCGACGATCGCCGAACGCTGCGGCAAGCGAGTGATTTTCTTCTGGCCCGCATAGAAAAGCTGGGAAAGCCGCGGTCGTTCGATGATGGTGATGCCAGGGAGCAGTTGCTGCAGGATCGGGCGCATGGTGCCAGCGCCAAGCAGCAGCGTCTCGTCGCGTCCGCGCAAATGGAGGATACGATCGGTGAAGATGTGCCCGCGCTCGAGATCTCCGGCAAGCTGCACCTCGTCGATGGCAACAAAGGCCGCCTTCGTCTCGCGCGGCATCGCCTCGACCGTGCAGACCGAGAAACGTGCGTTCGGAGGCGAGATCTTTTCTTCGCCGGTCACCAGCGCAACGTTCTGGACGCCCACCTTCTCGACGACGCGCGAATAGACTTCACGCGCCAGCAAGCGCAGCGGCAAGCCGATCACACCCGTCCCATGCGCGACCATACGCTCGATAGCATAATGCGTCTTGCCGGTATTCGTGGGCCCGAGCACCGCGGTCACGCCGCGCCCGGACAATATCATCGGCTGCGATGTCAGAGTCATGGTCCTGCAAAAGGGGCGCAACGCCCCCGAAGTCAAATCGGCACGTGTGAAACACACAACACATGGACAGCCATCCCCACAAACGCAAGGGCTGATTTCGAATTGCCGTACTGATTTTCCGCGCACGAATAACTTGCAGGGTACACGTATTGCGATTCAGAACAGCGAGAGAACGAATCAGAGACGAATCGCTGCCAAGCTCCGATTCAGGGTTTGTTCACGGCTAAGTATTGATTTTGAATCGCTTTTTTCCACAAGATGCTGAATCGTCAGATTCTACCTTTGCGAGTGCTGACAATAAAATGTTTTGAATCTCTGTGTCGCAATCGTGTTGGTAGCCGCCTTTCGGCAGGCCGAATTGGACATCGGAATTTGAGCCGAAACCCTTTAGGCAGCAAAATCTCGGTAAATCTGGCGGTTTGCGAACCACAACCTATTGTATTTAATAGATCTTTAGGCATATTTCACGAATGGCTCGCTCGAAATCGTGCAAAAACACGAGAAGCTGGCTAGGAACTTGAGACTATTTGACGGCCAAAAGGTGGCGCGGAAGGATTCGAGGGAACAAAAAGCCGGCAAACGTGTTTTGTGCTCATTCTAATGGAATGCGTCGAGGTCACAGAAAATGCTCGGAACCATACTTCTTATAATCCTTATTCTGCTTCTGGTCGGGGCACTCCCGAATTGGGGGTATAGCCGCGGGTGGGGTTACGGTCCTTCCGGCGGTCTTGGATTGGTACTCGTAATCATCATAATTCTAGTGCTTCTGGCCGGATCTAGTGGCCAGTAACTTGGGGAGTAATAAAATGATGAAGAAAATTGCAATCTCGATGGCACTTTTGGCGGCCTTGGCCTCTTGCACGCCGACTGAACAGGGTACGGCAATCGGTGCCGGTACCGGTGCTGTTATTGGCGGCGCGATCAGCCATAGCTGGGGTGGGGCTGCTGTCGGCGCCGTTGCTGGTGGTCTTGCCGGCGCCCTGATCGGCCAGTCGGTCGAACGCCGCGGCTATTGCGTCTATCGCGACCGCTACGGCCGCCGTTACGAAGCACGTTGCCCGCGTAACTACTAATTTTTTCATTCAGGCGCTTGGCTGCACGCCGAGCGCCTTTTTGAACTGCGGTCGCGTCAGGTCGCGTTCACACACAAAGACGCCAGAAAGCGGTCGAGCAATCCCGCTTATGTGAGCGCTATTTCCACCTCAAGAGTTACACCAGTGCGTAGCTGGTGGTTATAGAAAAGCGTTTCACGCCCAACACAGTTTGTCGGGTGAAGAATCCAGACTTGCAGATCAGGAAGCCGCACAAAGCGGAAGGATGCGTCGGCCTGTGCATCAAGGGTCGGCCCGAGGACCGACCCTGCCCGTTTGAAGTCAATCAGCCGGCGTAAGTGACCAGCAGATCCTTTGCGTCGATCTGATCGCCGGCCTTGACGAGAACTTCGGCGATCGTACCGTCCTTCTCGGCGTGGATCGCCGTTTCCATCTTCATCGCTTCGATCGACACCAGCACGTCGCCGGCGCTGACCGTCTGGCCGGCCGAGACGAAGGCACGGGAGATGACGCCAGGCATCGGCGCGCCGACATGGGCGGCATTGCCCGGCTCCGCCTTCCGGCGGGCAGCAGCACCCGTGGCGCCATGGGCGCGATCCGGAACCTTGATGCGGCGCGGCTGGCCGTTGAGCTCGAAGAACACCGTGACCATGCCCTGACTGTCGGTGCCGCTCATCGCCTGGTTGACGATGACGAGCGTCTTGCCCTTCTCGATATCGGCAAACAGCTCCTCGCCGTCGCTAAGACCGTAGAAATAGGCAGGCGTCGGAAGAACCGAGACCGGGCCGTAGGTGTCGGACGCCAGCGCGAAGTCGGTGAAGACCTTCGGATACATCAGGTAGGAAGCGAACTCGAAGTCGTTGACCTCGCGCTCCAGCTTGGTCTCGATCGTCTTGCGCTCGGCATCGAGATCGGCGTCTTCGAGCAGCGAACCCGGACGCACCGTATAGGGCGCGTCGCCCTTCAAAGCCTTCTTCTGCAGCGCCGCCGGCCAGCCAGACGGCGGCTGTCCGAGATCGCCCTTCAGCATCGAGACGACGGATTCGGGGAAGGACACGTCCTTGGCCGGATTAACAACATCGTCAACCGTCAGGTCCTGGGAGACCATCATCAGCGCCATGTCACCGACCACCTTGGAGGACGGCGTCACCTTGACGATGTCTCCGAACATCTGGTTGGCGTCGGCGTAGGCCTGTGCCACCTGGTGCCAGCGGGTCTCGAGACCGAGCGAACGCGCCTGCTCCTTGAGATTGGTGAACTGGCCGCCCGGCATTTCGTGCAGATAGACTTCCGACGCCGGTCCCTTCAGATCGCTTTCGAAGG
This sequence comes from Rhizobium grahamii, assembly GCF_009498215.1. Taxonomy (NCBI): domain Bacteria; kingdom Pseudomonadati; phylum Pseudomonadota; class Alphaproteobacteria; order Hyphomicrobiales; family Rhizobiaceae; genus Rhizobium; species Rhizobium grahamii. Next base: position 3,276,402 of record NZ_CP043498.1, read on the forward strand.
CCGCATACTGGTGGCGTACCGCTTCCCAGTAGAAGGAGATGCGGCGAATCCATTCCGGATCGAGGCCAGGATCACGCTCGGAACCACGCAGCGCTTCTACGATCGAGCCGAGGCAGGGCTGCGAGGTATTGCCCGACAGCGCGTCCATCGCCGCATCGACGGCATCGACGCCGGCATCGACGGCCGCGAGAACGGTCGCGGCAGCAATGCCCGAGGTGTCGTGCGTATGGAAGTGGATCGGCAGCGAGGTCGCCTCGCGCAGCGCCTTGAACAGCACCTTAGCGGCGGCTGGCTTCAACAGGCCCGCCATATCCTTCAACGCGATGATATGCGCGCCGGCCTTTTCGAGCTGAACGGCGAGATCGGTGTAGTACTTCAGATCATACTTCGGACGTGCCGAGTTCAGGATGTCGCCGGTATAGCAGATCGCCGCTTCGCAGAGCTTGTTCTCTTCGGCCACCGCATCCATCGACACGCGCATGTTTTCGACCCAGTTCAGGCAGTCGAAGACGCGGAAGAGATCGATACCGCCGGCAGCGGCCTGGCGAACGAAGTATTTGACGACATTATCGGGATAGTTCTTGTAGCCGACGCCGTTGGCGCCGCGCAGCAGCATCTGCAGCAGCAGGTTCGGAGCCGCCTCGCGCACCTGCGAAAGGCGTTCCCACGGATCTTCCGTGAGGAAGCGCATCGAGACGTCGAAGGTGGCGCCGCCCCAGCATTCCAGCGAGAGCAGGTTCGGCAGCGCATGCGCATAGGTGCCGGCGATGCGGGCGATATCATAGGTGCGCATGCGCGTGGCAAGCAGCGACTGATGGCCATCGCGCATCGTCGTGTCGGTCATCAGCACGCGCTTTTCGTTGCGCATCCATTCGCCGAACTTCTTAGGACCCAGCGTGTCGAGCAGCTGCTTGGTGCCGTCCTTGATGCCAGTGCCATTGGTGTAGGGCACGACGGGCTCCGCGGCATCCGCGGTCGGGCGCGGTCTGTCCTTGGCTTCCGGGTGACCGTTGACGGTGACGTCGGCCAGATAAGTCAGGAGCTTCGTCGCGCGGTCCTGGCGCTTGACCTGCTGGAACAACTCCGGCGTCGTGTCGATGAAGCGGGTGGTGTAGCTGTTATCCTTGAACTTCGGATGCGTGATGATCGCTTCCAGGAAGGTCAGGTTGGTGGCGACGCCACGGATGCGGAATTCGCGCAGCGCGCGGTCCATGCGCGAGATCGCTTCCGAAGGGCTTGGTGCCCAGGCCGTGACCTTGACCAAGAGCGGATCGTAGTAGCGCGTGATGATCGCGCCCGAATAGGACGTGCCGCCGTCAAGACGAATGCCGAAGCCCGATGCCGAACGATAAGCAGTGATGCGACCGTAATCCGGGATGAAGTTGTGCTCCGGATCTTCGGTGGTGATGCGGCACTGCAGGGCATGGCCGTTGAGCTTGATATCGGCCTGTGCGGGCACGCCCGATTCCGGCGTGCCGATCGCGAAGCCGTCGAGGATATGGATCTGCGCCTTGACGATATCGATGCCGGTGACGACTTCGGTGACAGTGTGCTCGACCTGGATACGCGGATTGACTTCGATGAAGTAGAATTTGCCGGTATCGGCGTCCATCAGATATTCGACGGTGCCGGCGCCGACATAGCCGGTGGCCGAAGCGATCTTCAGCGAATAGGCCGCCAGTTCCTGTCGCTGCGCCTCACTTAGATAGGGGGCGGGCGCACGCTCGACAACCTTCTGGTTGCGGCGCTGGATCGAGCAGTCGCGCTCGAAGAGATGCACGACATTGCCATGCGTGTCGCCCAGGATCTGGCTTTCGACGTGGCGGGCGCGCTCGACGAGCTTTTCGAGATAGACCTCGTCCTTGCCGAAAGCAGCCATCGCCTCGCGTTTGGCTTCCGTCACCTCACGAGCAAGATCCTTTGGGTCGCGAATGGCGCGCATGCCGCGACCACCACCGCCCCAGGAGGCCTTGAGCATGACGGGATAACCAATATCCTCGGCCATCTTGGCAACGACGTCCATGTCGTCAGGCAGCGGATCGGTTGCCGGAACGACGGGCACGCCGACCGAGATCGCCAGATTGCGGGCCGCCACCTTGTTGCCGAGTTGGCGCATCGTATCGGCCTTCGGGCCGATGAAGATGATACCGGCCTTGTTGCAGGCATCAACGAATTCAGGGCTTTCCGAAAGCAGGCCATAGCCAGGATGGATCGCATCGGCGCCGGAGAGCTTCGCCACACGGATCACTTCATCGATCGACAGATAGCTCTCGATCGGGCCGAGATCACGCGCAAGATGCGGACCGCGGCCGACCTGGTAGCTTTCGTCCGCCTTGAAGCGGTGCAGCGCCAATTTGTCTTCTTCCGCCCATATCGCGACCGTTTTTATCCCGAGTTCGTTGGCCGCGCGAAACACGCGGATGGCAATTTCGGAACGGTTGGCAACAAGTATCTTGGAAATGGGCAATGCAGTCTCCTCACGGCATCGAAACGGGCAATGCTGCACCCGCGAAGAGAAGTCTTAACGTGCTGTCACGGAAAGTTCAATTTCCAGAAACGACGGAAATAGAATTTCTCTAAGACTAAGTAATCAGCCCATGGCGGAAGGCGACAGCGACCGCGTGCTGCCTGTTCTTGGCCTTCAGCTTGTCCTGAAGGCCGTTCACGTACCAATCCACCGTATGATTGGAAATCTTCAGCGACTTGCCGATCTCGACCGAGGTCATGCCTTCGGCCAGATATCGCAGAATTTCGGTCTCCCGCCGCGTCAGCCGCGCCTCTGCTTCCGCTGAACTCTCCAGCGCCTGGGCACGCCCGTTGAGCTCGAGAATACGCCAGAATCCTTTTCTGGCAACGGCGTCGAAGAGGGAAATTTCGACGGGAGAGAGGTCGACGGGCCGCTTGCCGCCCACCATCATATTGCCGAGGACGCCTGTTCGCCCATGAATGGGAAACGTGTACCCGTCCTTGAGACCGTGCGATGCGGCATCGGTCATCATCATGTCCATGCGCCGGAAGTTCGGATCCTTGCGAAAGGCCGCAAGGCCTTCCTTCCAGCGAAACGGCCTCTGGGTATAGGCAAGGTAGCGGATGGTCGGGTCGCTGAGAATGTACTTCTTGGCGAGATAGATCTGCGGCCAGGAATCCGGCCAGTGACCGGCGAGAATGCGTCCGTTCGGATCCTCGCCTTCCTTTATCCGCCGCAGCAGACCAAAAAAGGAGAAACCATAAGACAGGATGACGTGCTTGATCTCATCGACCACAGCCTCCGGCTTGCGGCACTCTTCCAGAACGACAAGCAATTGAATTAACGAATGAATATTCACAAAATCGCCCCTGTTCCCGTGTTAGACGTCCTAGTGACGCCAGCGCGTGGGAGCTGCCAGTATCGAAGCGGAATTGAATGCAATTGAAGTCAGGATTCAGAATATGAATCATGGTGTGCCACTATGGTATCCATACGCAAGTGTTAATTGCACCGCGCTTGCATTTCATTTAAAAATTTTATTTCCGCCCAGCGGCTTTTTAGCTCACTTGCCGATCGACACGAGCGCCATGAACGCGTCGTTAATCGCCGGTTCAGATAGATTTTTGTAGCATCGCAACATCCATTATTTCGCAGATGCACAAAGAGGTATCATCGTGTCTCTATTCAAGGTCTATGCTAGAGCTTTGCGCTATCTCGGCGCCTACAAGCTCCGCGTATCCCTGGTCGTTATTGCGAATATCGTTCTCGCTGCGATCACAATCGCCGAGCCGATACTTTTTGGTCGCATCATCGACGCGATCTCCGGCAAAGGTGAAGTCAAGCCGATCCTGTTCATGTGGGCAGGCTTCGCGGTCTTCAACACGATCGCTTTTGTCCTGGTTGCCCGTGAGGCTGACCGGCTGGCGCATGGCCGGCGTGCGACGCTTCTGACGGAAGCCTTCGGCCGCATCATCTCCATGCCTCTGTCCTGGCACCACCAGCGCGGCACCTCCAATGCCCTCCACACGCTCCTGCGCGCCTGTGAAACGCTGTTCGGCCTCTGGCTCGAATTCATGCGCAACCACCTTGCGACCGCTGTTGCCATCGCCATTCTCATCCCGACGGCGATCTCGATGGACCTGCGTCTATCCGGCGTGCTTGTCGTGCTCGGTATCGCCTACTGGCTGATCGGTCGTCTCGTTATGAGCCGCACGAAGGATGGCCAGGCTTCGGTCGAAAACCACTACCACACGGTTTTCTCGCATGTCAGTGACTCGATCAGCAACGTCTCGGTGCTGCACAGCTACAACCGTATCGAAGCAGAAACCAAGGCACTGAAGGCCTTCACCGAACGCCTGCTGCAGGCCCAGTACCCGGTCCTCGACTGGTGGGCGCTGGCCGGCGCGATGAACCGCATGGCCTCGACCATCGCCATGATGATCATTCTCGTCATCGGTACCGTCATGGTCCAGGCCGGCGAGCTGCGCATCGGTGACGTCATCGCCTTCATCGGCTTTGCCAACTTGTTGATCTCGCGTCTCGACCAAATGCGCCAGTTCGCCTCGCAGATTTTCGAGGCCCGTTCCAAGCTCGTGGACTTCTATGCTCTAGAAGACTCAGTCCGTGATCGCGAAGAGCCTGCCGGCAATGCTGACATCACCGACGTGAAGGGCGAAGTCGAGTTCCGCAACGTGTCGTTCCGCTTCGGCAACACGGCACAGGGCCTGCACAACGTGTCCTTCACCGCCAAGGCTGGCCAGACGGTTGCGATCGTCGGTCCGACCGGGTCGGGCAAGACCACGATGATCAACCTGCTGCAGCGCGTTTACGACCCCGACAGCGGCCAGATTCTCGTCGACGGCCATGATACGACGAAGATCACCCGCAAGTCGCTGCGCCGCTATATAGCGACGGTGTTCCAGGATGCCGGTCTGCTCAACCGCTCGATCAGCGACAACATTCGCCTCGGCCGGGAGAACGCTTCGGATGAAGATATGCGCCGCGCAGCTGAAGCTGCCGCTGCAGCCGACTTCATCGAGACACGTGAAGACCAGTACGACACCCATGTCGGCGAGCGAGGCAACAGGCTTTCGGGCGGCGAGCGCCAACGAGTGGCCATCGCCCGCGCAATCCTCAAGGATGCGCCGATCCTGGTGCTGGACGAAGCAACCAGTGCTCTCGACGTCGAAACGGAAAGCCGGGTCAAGGCGGCTATCGACAATCTGCGCCAGAACCGCACTACCTTCATCATCGCCCACCGCCTGTCGACGGTTCGCGAAGCTGACAAGGTTCTATTCCTGGACAATGGCCGGGTCGTCGAAGAAGGAAGCTTCGATGAACTGAGCCAGAGCAACGGCCGCTTTGCTGCGCTTCTTCGTGCCAGCGGCATCCTCACGGACGAGGAAGTCCGCAAGGCACATACGACAGAGGCCGCTTAAGACGGTTGAGCAATAGCTAGATAAAGAAAGCCGGATGGTCTCGCCATCCGGCTTTTTTCTTGCTTGGGTGGCCGAACGCTGATCCGTCTTGGGAGGAAAGACATGAAGGTCCGACGCATCGTTACCAATATCGAGACACGTGATCCCGCCGCCGCCAAATCCTTCTACAGCGATATCCTCGGCCTCGAGGTCCTCATGGATCACGGATGGATCGTCACCCTCGGTTCTAATGACCTAATGCAAACGCAGGTCAGTTTCGCGCAGGAGGGCGGAAGCAGAACGCCGGTCCCGGCACTGTCGGTGGAAGTGGATGACGTCGACGAGGCTTTCACCATGATGACGGCAGCGGGCTTCGAAGTTAGCTACGGTCCGGCAGACGAACCCTGGGGCGTCCGACGCTTTTATGTGCGCGATCCATTCGGGACGCTTGTCAACATCGTCTCCCATAGGACGCGCTAGATCGTCTTCCGGATTCGCGCGGAATTCCATGGCATTAGACTAAAGTCATAATTCCAAAGCCTCTCTCTTTATGAGGGCGATTTTCTGCCACACTCCACTTAGGCGAACTGTGACCGGTCGAACTTTGAGGAGAGTGAGGTCGCAGATTGCTCCGCGCATCACTCTGTGGAGGACAGACAATGGCACATGTTGCAAGCGTCGATGGCACAAAGGCCGGACCGATGACAGGCGAGGAGAAGAAGGTTATCTTCGCCTCTTCGCTCGGTACTGTCTTTGAATGGTACGACTTCTATCTTTACGGTTCGCTCGCCACCTATATTGGCGCCACCTACTTCACCCAATATCCGGAAGCAACGCGAAACATCTTTACGCTTCTGGCCTTTGCCGCCGGCTTCCTGGTGCGCCCGTTCGGCGCGCTCGTGTTTGGTCGCCTCGGCGACTTGGTCGGCCGCAAGTACACGTTCCTGGTGACGATCCTCATCATGGGCCTGTCGACATTCCTCGTCGGTATTCTTCCCGGTGCGGCATCGATCGGCATCGCAGCACCCATCATCCTGATCGGCCTTCGCCTCCTGCAAGGTCTTGCGCTCGGCGGCGAGTATGGCGGCGCGGCAACCTATGTAGCTGAACACGCACCCAATGGACGCCGCGGCTACTTCACCTCGTGGATCCAGACCACGGCAACGCTCGGCCTCTTCCTGTCGCTGATCGTTATCGTCGGCGTGCAGTTCCTGATGGGCAAGGAAGCCTTTGCCGCATGGGGCTGGCGCATTCCGTTCCTGCTGTCGGTTGTACTTCTTGGCGTCTCCGTCTGGATCCGTCTGAAGATGAATGAATCACCTGCATTCCAGAAGATGAAGGCAGAAGGCAAGGGCTCGAAGGCACCGCTGACCGAGGCATTCGGCCAGTGGAAGAATGCCAAGATCGCCATCATTGCGCTTCTCGGCGCCACCATGGGCCAGGCGGTCGTGTGGTACGGCGGCCAGTTCTATGCGCTGTTCTTCCTGCAGAATGTTCTGAAGGTCGACCTGCAGTCCGCAAATATCATGGTTGCGATCGCCCTTATTCTCGGCACGCCTTTCTTCGTGATTTTCGGCGGCCTGTCAGACCGCATCGGTCGAAAGCCGATCATCATGGCTGGATTGCTGATTGCGGCGGTCACCTACAACCCGCTGTTCAAGGCCATGACCTGGACCGCCAACCCGGCACTTGCCGAAGCCCAAGCTTCCGTTCGCGCAACCGTGACGGCCGACCCTGCTGACTGCAAGTTCCAGTTCAACCCGACAGGAACCTCGAAGTTCACCAGCTCCTGCGATGTGGCAACGGCCTTCCTGACCAAGAACTCCGTGCCTTACGATGTCGTCCCCGGCCCTGCCGGCCAGCCGGCAACGGTCAAGATCGGCGATGAAACGATCACAAGCTTCGACGCCATTGCGGCCGGCGACAAGGCAAAGGGCCTGACTTCGGCTTTTGAAAAGAGCGTCAATATCGCCCTTCATGACGGCGGCTACCCGCTTAACCGCGGCGCCATCAAGGTTCCGGACGCCAAGCTCGATGCCTTCATTGCCGCCAATCCCGAGCTTGCGCTGAACGCAGATGCGATCCGCGCCGGCACCAAGGAAACCGTGCCCGCCGACAAGCTCGTGGCTGGTAAGCTTTTGACCGCAGACGAGGCAAACGGCGTCACCGACATGGCAGTCTACAATATCGCCGGCGGTGGCACCTTCGCCATGACGGCCGACCCGGCCCGCGTCAACTGGATCGGCACGATCGCTATTCTCTTCGTGCTCGTTCTCTATGTGACGATGGTCTACGGCCCGATCGCAGCTCTGCTGGTCGAACTCTTCCCGACTCGCATCCGCTACACCGGCATGTCGCTGCCCTACCATATCGGTAACGGCTGGTTCGGTGGGCTGCTGCCGGCAACAGCCTTCGCAATGAGTGCCGCGACCGGTGATATCTACTTCGGCCTCTGGTACCCGATCATCTTCGCGGCGATCACGCTGGTCATCGGCCTGATCTTCCTGCCGGAAACGAAGGACCGCGATATCCACGCCATGGATTGATCCGATAATAGGTTCAAAACAGTCGCCCGGCGCCCAAAGCGCCGGGCTTTTCGTTTCAGGGCCTCAGAGAAGGCGGCTCAGCCGCGGCGTTGGCCAGCCGCCATCGCGACCGATCGAGAAGACGAGACCGAAGCGCGCGAAGAGGATCGATGTGGCAAAGGCAAACCAGGCGCCCAGCGCCAGACCGGCCGCGACATCGCTTGGATAATGCACGCCGATGATGATGCGCGTAGCGCCAAGCCAAAGCCCGATAGCGATAAAACCGAGGCGAAAACGCGGGAATAGGAGCGCAAGGCTGACGAACAGCGCGCCAATGTTGGCCGAGTGCCCCGACGGGAAGCTCTGATGCAAGAAATGCATGTTGAACGGCGCGAAGCTGAAGATCCCCTCCTGATCATAGATCAACGGCCGCGCCCGGCCGATTGCAAACTTCAGGACGTTGGCAACGATGGCGGTGAGCAGCACGCTCAGCGCGACATAGGCTGTCATCTGACCGAAATAGACCATGCGAAATCGTCTCCGGACTTTCCAGAGCCGGCGACGGACAAGATAGCCTGTAGCGAAGATCGTAGAGATGCCGGCAAGAATCCAGGCAAGCCTGCCGATATCCGTAACATCGCCGGCGATCGAGATCAGTGGCGGTGCCAGATCCTTGGCCGCTAGCCCGAGCGGCCTGTCGAAGACGAAGAAGGCGATGGCAATCGCATTGACCGCCGAGAATGCAAACCACTTCCAGGGAACCCGCCGATGGATCGTGCGCCGCGCCTCATAGCGCTTCCGCAGATAGCCCCAGGAACTCGGCCTACGATCGACTGTCTCGCTCATTCTACTCCGCTCTTTCATCAATGCAGAACGGAGATAGGCGCAGCATCCGCCGCCTTCAAGCAAAGGCCCTCCGCATCTGATGATGCGAAGGGCCTGAAACGTGTTTCACGTGAAATATCAGGCAGAAAGCGCCTTGAACTCGGCGAGGATCGCGTCGCCCATTTCAGTGGTGCCGACCTTCTTAGCACCTTCGGCCATGATGTCGCCGGTGCGGATGCCCTTGTCGAGCACGTTGGCGATCGCCTTTTCCAGGTTGTCGGCTTCCTTCACGAGGTTGAAGGAATAGCGCAGGCACATGGCAAAGGAAGCGATCATCGCGATCGGATTGGCAATGCCCTGGCCGGCGATATCAGGAGCCGAGCCATGAACCGGCTCGTAGAGCGCCTTGCGCTTGCCGGTCTTGGCATCCGGAGCGCCGAGCGAAGCCGACGGCAGCATGCCGAGCGAGCCCGTCAGCATGGCGGCAACGTCTGACAGCATGTCGCCGAACAGGTTGTCGGTGACGATGACGTCGAACTGCTTTGGCGCGCGTACCAGCTGCATGCCACCGGCATCCGCCAGCATGTGCTCGAGCTTGACGTCCGAATACTTGTCCTTGTGCGTCGCGGTGACCACCTGGTTCCACAATACGCCCGACTTCATGACGTTGCGCTTTTCCATCGAGCAAACGCGATTCTGGCGCGTGCGGGCCATTTCGAAGGCCACGGCCGAGATGCGCTCGATTTCATAGGTGTCGTAGACCTGCGTGTCGATGGCGCGCTTCTGGCCATTGCCGAGATCGGTGATGGTCTTCGGTTCGCCGAAATAGACGCCGCCTGTCAGTTCGCGGATGATCAGGATATCGAGGCCTTCGACCAGTTCCGGCTTCAGTGACGAGGCGTTTGCCAACGCCGGGTAGCAGATGGCCGGACGCAGGTTGGCGAACAGCTCCAGATCCTTGCGAAGACGCAGCAGACCGGCTTCGGGGCGCACTTCATAGGGAACATCATCCCACTTCGGGCCGCCGACAGCGCCGAAGAGAACCGCATCGGCAGCAAGCGCCTTCTGCATGTCACCTTCGGAGATCGCGGCACCATGCGCGTCATAGGCGCTACCGCCGACCAGACCTTCGTCGGTGACGAAACCGGCATTCATTGCCTCGTTCATATAGGCGATGATCTTGCGGACCTCGCCCATGGCCTCGGGGCCGATGCCGTCACCCGGCAGCAGGAAAAGATTGCGCGCTGTCATGAAACCCTCCGCGGAAAAACAAGTTGCGGCTTCTTAGACCTGCAAAAACAGCATTTCAAGCGAGTGGGAGGCCGATTCGGTACGGTTGCGGAATTACTGTGCCATCGCTCGTTGACCGATCGACGCAAGCGGGTCCACAAGGGGTGATATCGCCAAGCTCATCGGGTACCATAATGCCTTCTGCACCGCTCCACCTCGACACACCACTTTTCCGCGCTTCCGCTGACTACAGTGCCAGCAACAAGCCACTCTGGCTGAAGCTCGACGCGCTGCAACCCTCTGGAAGCTTCAAGCTCCGCGGTGTCGGCAGGCTTTGCCAGCATGAAATCGAAAACGGCGCCCGCGAGATTTTCTGCGCCTCGGGCGGCAATGCCGGGATCGCCGCTGCCTATGCCGGACGATCGCTCGGTATTCCGGTTACGATCGTCGTGCCACAGACGACATCAGCGGAGGTGCGCCAATCGATCGAGGCAACAGGTGCCTCGGTGATCGTCCACGGAGCGGTGTTCGATGAAGCCAATGCTTTCGCGATCGAGCAGGCAAATGCCAGGAAGGCAGCCTATGTGCACCCGTTCGACCATCCGCTTCTGTGGGAGGGACACGGCACGTTAATCGACGAGGTCGTCGCCAAAGGTGCCGACTTCGATTGCGTCATCGCAAGCGTCGGCGGTGGCGGTTTGCTTGCGGGCATCGTTGCTGGTCTCAAGCGAAACGGCCTGTCTCATGTGCCTGTCATTGCCGTTGAAACTGAAGGAGCGGCATCCCTTCATGCCAGCCTTGCCGCTGGCGAACGCATCACCTTGCCGGGGATTATTTCGATCGCCAGCTCGCTCGGTGCGCGCCAGGTGGCGGAGCACGTTTTCAATCTGCCGAAACACCACCCGATCGAAAGCGTGACGGTTACCGATGCACAGGCAGTCGCGGCCTGCCTGAAGTTCGCCGACGCCTATCGCATTCTGGTCGAGCCTGCCTGCGGCGCCGCACTCGCCGTCGCTGACGTCCATGCCGATAGTCTCGCTCGCTTTAAAAATCCGCTGATAGAGGTCTGCGGTGGCATCGGCGTCTCGCTGGAGAAGCTGAAAGCCTGGAAAGAACGGCTGCTATAAGCCAACCAAAGAAAAAGCCGGGCGAAAGCCCGGCTTTGACCATGCAATCTTGTAAGACTTACGCAGCCCAGGGATGGGCTGCAGCGTTCTTGGCTTCGAAATTGTCGATCGCCTTGCCCTTTTCGAGCGTCAGACCGATATCGTCGAGACCGTTCAGCAGGCAGTGACGCTTGAACTCGTCGAGATCGAACTTGATCGAGCCGCCGTCCGGGCCGGTGATTTCGAGGTTTTCCAGATCGACCGTCAAGATCGCGTTGGAACCGCGCGAGGCGTCGTCCATCAGCTTGTCGAGGTTTTCCTGGCTGACCTTGATCGGCAGAATGCCGTTCTTGAAACAGTTGTTGTAGAAGATGTCGGCAAAGCTGGTCGAGATGACGCAACGGATGCCGAAATCGAGGAGCGCCCACGGCGCATGCTCGCGCGAGGAGCCGCAACCGAAGTTGTCGCCGGCAACGAGGATCTTCGCATTCTGGTAGGCCGGCTTGTTCAGCACGAAACTCTCGTTCAGGGAGCCGTCTTCATTGTAGCGGGCCTCAGCGAAAAGACCCTTGCCAAGACCCGTGCGCTTGATCGTCTTCAGGTAGTCCTTCGGAATGATCATGTCGGTATCGATGTTGACAACCGGCAGAGGGGCAGCGACGCCCGTCAGCTTTACGAATTTGTCCATGGCCTGGCTCCAATATCAGCAGACGTAGTTTTGTTGATCAGCGTTTAGTCCAGATTGCCGCCGAAATGAAGGAAAATTTATATCGTGGAACCGGCTGCGCGCGGATTCGACGCGCAGCCGGTCATGACCGTCGTGAGATCAGCTTGCCTTCGCTGGCGCATTCATCGCCCAGAGCACGCCGAACGGATCACGCAGCTGGCCATACCGGTCGCCCCAGAACATCAACTGAACGGGCATGACCACCTCTACGCCGGCCTGTACCGCGCGCTCCCACCAGAAATCGATATCGTCGATGACAAGCTGGAGGCTGAAGCCTTGGTGCTTCTGGAACGGATGGCCATGCTCGGGATAGGCATCCGAAAGCATCACCGAGCTTCCGTTGATGTAGAGATGGACATGCATCGTCCGGCCATTTTCATCCGGAGGGACGACAAATGCTTGCTCGGCGCCGAAGGCACGCTTGTAGAATTCCGCGGCCTTCAACGCACCATCAACCGTAATATACGGAAGCAAGCCATTCTTGACCGGCGGCATCTGCATCGTGCCGGTTTCCGTTGCGGTATCCATACTGTCCTCCATCGTTTGATTTGGCTCGGGCGAGAAGCCCAGACCTCTCAAGGACGCGGGAAGATCAGTCGAGCCGACAGTGATCTCGAAATTTTCTGGAGTCGACGCGAACGTCAGAGGTCGATGATCGTACCGCGACCGTCATTCCAGATGCGCATGTTCTCACCGGAATGTGACCTTGCCTTCGCTGTGGCGCGGACCGGAGCCGGTTTCATCTTCAGCGAAAGCGCGCGGCCAACCATGAGTACCGTCAGAATACCCCCGACTGCGAGCGTCACGGAAAAGGTGACAAACGCCAGTGCAACGAAGGCGGTGATGCCAGCGAGCAGGAGGAAGACGGAACGAATGCTTTGCATGGTTTTAGACCTTTCTTCGGAAAGGAATGTGGTTCTTCATTTCTCTCTCTGCAAGATGAGCATGGCTTTTTGTTGTCTTGCCACTCATCACAAAGCTTGGCACAGATTTGTGATGACCCGTAAGCCTCCGACTCGTTCCTTGAATCTCCGCCGGTCCGTCCTGAGCGTTCCGGCCATCAATGCACGCGCACTGGAAAAGACCCATGCGCTCGATTGCGATGCCGTGATCTTCGATATCGAGGACTCGGTGGCGCCGGAGCGAAAGGCGGAAGCCCGCGACAATCTGAAGGCCTTTTTTTCAGGCTCTACTCTTCTGAACAAAGAGCGGATCATCCGCATCAATGCGCTTGATTCCACATTCGGCATTGCGGACATGGAATTGGTGCTGGCACTGGAGCCAGATGCCGTACTCCTGCCGAAAGTAAACGAACCTCAGGATGTGATGGCCGTCAGCGACCGGCTCGCTGACGCCGATGCGCCAGAGAATCTCCGCATCTGGGCGATGATCGAAACGCCACGCGGCATTCTGAACGCGGCAGCAATTGCCGAGGCCGGGCGTACACCGGGCTCGAGACTGGATTGTTTCGTCGTCGGCCTCAACGATCTGCGCAAGGAAACAGGCGTCCTGCCGCAGCCCGGCCGCACCTATCTCGTGCCCTGGCTTATGCAGGTGGTTCTCGCCGTGCGTGCCTATGGCCTCGACGCGATCGACAGCGTCTTCAACGATTTCAGGGATGCCGATGCCTTCGATGCCGAATGCGCACATGCCCGCGCCATGGGCTTCGACGGCAAGATGCTGATCCACCCGGCGCAGATCGAAGCCGCCAACCGACATTTCGGCCCCGATGAGGCTGCCATTGCCGAAGCAGAGTCGATCATCGCCGCCTTTGCCGACCCCACTACCGATGGCCTGAATGTCATCAATGCCAATGGCCGGATGATCGAGCGCCTGCATCTTGTCCAGGCGGAAAGTCTGGTTCATAAAGCCCGCCTGATTGCAGAACGCCAAACGGCGAAGTGAAAGACGACTTTAGATGAAGCTTTATCGCCTTCTGACCGGCCAGGATGATGCCGCTTTCTGCCACCGCGTGACCGCCGCCCTCAACAAGGGCTGGTCGTTGAACGGCTCGCCGTCGCTGACCTTTAACACCCAGACCGGCCAAGTGATGTGCGCTCAGGCGATCGTCAAGGAAGTCGAAGGCAAGGAATACCACCCGGACATGAAGCTGTCCGAACAGTAAGTGAAAGCTTATCGTTCGGCTGCCTCTTCGGCGCTCGCCTCGATCCGTTCCATGTCGTCGTCGCTGAGACCGAAATGGTGGCCGATCTCATGGATAAGGACGTGAGTGATGATATCGCCCAGTGTCTCGTCGTTCTCGGCCCAGTAGTCGAGGATCGGGCGCCGATAGAGGCGGATACGGTTCGGCAGTTCGCCGGTCTCCATCGTGAAACGCTCGGAGATGCCCCGGCCTTCAAAGAGGCCAAGAAGATCGAACGGCGTTTCCAGCGCCATGTCCTCGAATATCTCGTCGTCTGGGAAATCCTCGATCTCGATCGTCAGATTGGTGGTCAACGAGCGGAATTCTTCCGGCAGGTGGCTATACGCCTCCATTGCCAACGACTCGAAGGTACTGATCGTCGGCGCGTGGCGATCCCGCCAATCCTCGCTCTGGTCTATGCGGGCCATTAATATTCCTTCCTTTGCGGCCCATATAGAACCTTTGCGTACGATTTTCGAGAGCGGAATCAAAGGCAGGAATAAATTCACATCAAATGGCTGTTGACTCTTCAGTCCGCCTCTGGAATCCATAAGAACACAACAGGAACATACGAGACTTGGAGAACGTCATGGCACAGTCGGCCGTGACGCGCGAGCGGCTTTTTGCGCTCCGCGAAACCATTGCAAAGCTTGAAGGAAAGCCCGCGCCGGCCTTGGCTGCCGCGCAAGGCGAAGCCCTGGCCGAAAAGGATCTCTCCGCCAAGAGCGACAGTGGCCTGCGTCTTCCTCTTGGAATCCCCGTGCTCGACGAGGCAATAGATGGCGGCCTGCCGCTCGACGGGATCACCGAGGTTCGTTCCGACCTTTTGCGCGAAGCCGGCGCCGGTAGCGGCTTTGTGTTGGCGCTTGCCGCCATGCTGCAGCGTCAAGCGGGAGAGAGCCACAGTGCTCCGCTACCGATCCTCTGGATCGCGGACATGGTTTCCACGATGGAAGCAGGCATCCCCTACGCCGTGGGTCTGCGCGATTTCGGTCTGAAACCGGAGCGGTTCTTCTATGCCAGTCCACGCAAGCTTGAAGATGCCCTCTGGCTTGCTGAGGCCGCAGTCGAAAGCGGCATCTTTCCTGCGACAATTCTGGAGGTTCGCGGCAATCCGAAACCCTTCGGTCTGACGGAAAGCCGTCGTTTGAGCTTGCGGGCGAAAGCATCGAAACGCCCGCTTTTCTTGTTGCGGCAGGCTGGAGAGGAAGAGGCCAGCAGCGCTTGCTTCCGCTTCCTTGTGGCACCCGCGCCGGCACAGGCGCGCGCCTTGCCGGATGGCACGATGCTGGGCGGTAGCATCGGCAATCCGGTTTTTCATCTCACCCTGGAGAAGAGCCGCAACCCGGCTCCCCTCTCCTTTCTACTGGAGTGGAACCCTCATGACCGCCGTTTTTTCGCCGTCTCACAATCAGTCGACCCTCGCCTTCCAGACGAACGCGCAGCGCATTCTGGCACTCCACTTTCCGCATCTTCCAACCGACCGAATATCAAGAAAGAAATGGGGGCTCTCCTGGCGTTCGCGCGGACGTCCTGAAGCCGCACCGATCGTCTGCTCCAGCCGTCTCAACAATACCATGCGGCTGACAGCGCTCGACGAGGCAGCCGAAACCCTCAATCTCCGAAAGCACATGGGCGTCGCCGAAGCCCGCGCCATCTACCCCACGCTCGATGTGATCGAAGACGACCCAGCCGCCAACCGGCGCTTCCTGGAAGCGATCGCCGACTGGTGCGATCGCTATACTCCGCTTGTCGCTCTCGACGGCGTCGATGGCCTTTTCCTCGATATTACCGGCTGCACCCATCTGTTCGGCGGCGAGGCCTCCCTTCTCAAGGATATTCTCGCCAGGCTCTTCCAGATGGGAATTGACGCGCGCGGCGCCATTTCTTCCTCGCCGGGATTGTCCTGGGCCATCAGCCGCTTCGGCCAGGGCGGCATCATTGACCATGAAGAGGCCGAACAGGCGCTGGCTCCCCTGCCCGTCGCGGCCTTGCGCCTCGAGGAAGAAACGATAGGTGGCCTGAACAAGATGGGCCTCAAATATGTCGGCGATTTACTGACCGCGCCGCGCGCCCCGCTCACCCGCCGATTTGGAGGAACGGTGCTCTTGAGGCTCGATCAGGCGCTTGGAACCGATGAGGAGCCGGTTTCCCCGCGCCTGCCCGTCGCGAGCCTCTCGGTTGAACGTCGCCTGATTGAACCGATCGGAGCCGAGGACGACATCCTCGTGCTCACCAATCAGATTGCCGTCTCCCTGAAGCCCTCGCTGGAAGCGCGTGGCGTCGGCGGTCGAATCTTCGAACTGGTGCTGTTCCGTGTCGACGGCAAGGTGTTTCGCATTTCCGCCGGGACCGCACAGCCCTTGCGGGAGCCGAAGCGCATCGCCGCTCTCTTTGCCGAACGCCTGCAGGCAATTCACGACGATTTCGATGCTGGTTACGGATTCGAGATCCTTCGTCTCAACGTGCTCCTGCACGAGGACTTCGTGACCTCACAGGGTGATTTCGAACACCACCAACAAAAGGACGCGTCTCTTGCCACCTTCGTGGATCGGGTTTCAGCCCGCCTTGGAGAAGACTGCCTGCAAACATTCCAATTGCGAGAGAGCCACGTACCGGAAAGAGCCGTCATTGCCGTGCCTGCAATCGATCATCTGTCCGCCCCCAAAGCCCGGGAAGGACATACACCGCCGGCTAGGAGCGAGCGGCCCATCCGGCTATTGCGGAAACCGGAGCCAATGGATGCCTTTGCCATCGAAATCCCCGATGGTGCACCAGCGAGTTTTCACTGGCGTCGGATGCAGCACCGCGTTTTGAAAAGCGAGGGACCCGAGCGGCTGGCAATGGAATGGTGGCTCGATGGGTCGGATGCTGAAGATCGAGACTACTTCCGGATCGAAGACGACAAGGGGCGCCGCTTCTGGATCTATCGCCAGGGTCATTATGAGCGTGACGCAGCGCAGAACTGGTTCATGCATGGGGTCATTGCCTGATGTCCGCCGTCTTCGAAATCGGCGCCAAGACCAATTTCTCCTTTCTGGAGGGTGCCTCCAAGCCCGAAGAAATGGTCGTTCAAGCTGCCGTTCTGAAGCTCGGAGGCCTTGGCATAGCCGATCGCAATTCGGTTGCCGGCGTCGTCCGGGCGCATGCCCAGGCAAAGGCGATTCTGAAGAAGTTCGAACGAATGAAAGCCGGGCTTCTGGAGGAACGCGAAAAGAAGGATATCATTCCCGATCCGATCCGTTTCCAGCCGGGGGCCCGTCTCGTCTTTGCGGACGGAACCCCTGACATTCTTGCATACCCTCGCGACCGCCAAGGCTGGGCGCATCTTTGCCGGTTACTGAGCGCCGGAAACCTGCGAGCCGAAAAGGGTAAGTGCATTCTTTTTGAAGACGATCTGATGGAATGGGGCGACGGCATGATGCTTGCAATCGTCCCTCACCCCTCCACGACCGACGATAACAATCACGCAGCGTTCGAAGCCTGTCTGGAACGCTTCAGAAAGCGCTTCCGGAAAAACATCCACATTGCGCTCGCTCCCGCCTACGATGGCCGCGACAAGCGGATGTTTGCGACTATTTCCAAGCTGGCACACCGCAACCGCATTCCCTTGATCGCGACCAACCAACCGCTCTACCACGATACCGCTCGCCGCCCCCTCGCTGATATCGTGACATCGATCCGGGAGCACGTTCCCATTCCCGAGGCTGGCTTTCTCCTGGCTCCGAATGCCGAGCGCTATCTTAAAAGTGGTGGAGAAATTCTGCGTCTCTTCAGAGACTATCCGCAGGCAGTCACGAACACCGAAAGGTTCTTTGGAGACCTTTGCTTTTCACTCGACGAACTGGAGCACAACTACCCTCCCGAGAATGACGCGGGGGAAACACCGTATGAAACACTGGAACGCCTAACCAGATCAGGTGCTGCAAAGCGCTTCCCCAATGGCGTGCCTGAAAAAGTTCAAGAGAACATCGAATACGAGCTGAGCCTCATTCGTCAAAAGCAATATGAACCATACTTCCTGACGGTCCATCGGATCATCCAATATGCTCGGCATGAAAAGAAAATCCTCTGCCAGGGGCGCGGCTCAGCGGCAAACTCGGTCATTTGCTATTGCCTGGAGATAACCGAAGTCAATCCGGAGAAGAGCACCCTGCTCTTCGACCGCTTCCTCTCGATGGACCGCGACGAGCCGCCGGATATCGATGTGGATTTCGAACACGAGAGGCGCGAAGAAGTCATCCAACATATCTACGAGAAATACGGCAAGGAACATGCCGGTCTGACGGCAGGGGTCACGACCTACCGTACCCGATCCGCTGGGCGCGAGGTCTCGAAGGCTTTCGGTCTCTCGGAGGACGTCCAGTCTGCCATCGGCAGTCTGGTCTGGGGCTGGTCGGAAGAAAAGCTGTCCGAGCGGGAAGCGAAAGCCGCCGGGCTCGTAACCTCCGATCCCGTGACCCAAAACGTGCTGAAATATGCATCCGAGCTTCTTGGTTTTCCCCGTCATCTCACCCAGCATGTCGGCGGCTTCGTCATCACCAGGGACAGGCTGGATGAAGTCGTTCCGATCATGAAGACGGCGATGCCCGGACGCTACATGGTCGAATGGGACAAGGATGACCTCGACAACCTAAAAATCCTCAAGGTCGACATCCTGGCACTTGGAATGCTGACCGCATTGAAGAGGGCATTCGATCTGCTTCTCCTGCACTACGACGTCAAGAAGACACTCGCCGATCTCGGCAACGCCACGCATGAAGACGAGAAACCGGTCTATGCGATGATGTGCCGGGCCGACACGCTCGGCGTCTTCCAGATCGAGAGTCGGGCGCAGATGAGCATGCTTCCACGTCTGAAGCCGAAGGAATTCTACGATCTTGTCATCGAAGTCGCTATCGTCAGACCCGGCCCCATCCAGGGAGACATGGTCCATCCCTATCTGAAACGCCGCGAACAAAGAGCACGCGGAATTCCGGTAACGTATCCAAATCCCGAGCTTGAAAAAGTTCTCCAGAGAACGCTTGGTGTACCACTGTTTCAGGAACAGGCCATGCAAATAGCCATCACGGCGGCAGGCTTTGAGCCCGCTGAAGCAGATCAACTGAGACGCGCCATGGCAACCTTCAAAAGAACAGGCACTATCGGCGATTTCGAAAAGCGTTTCATCAATGGCATGGTCGCGAAAAAATATCCTCCTGATTTTGCCAAGCAATGTTTCAATCAGATCAAGGGTTTTGGCGAGTACGGCTTCCCGGAAAGCCACGCGGCTTCGTTCGCACTGCTGGTCTACGCCTCGTCCTGGGTAAAGGCCTACTATCCTGATGTTTTCTGTGCCGCGATGCTGAATTCGCAGCCAATGGGTTTTTATGCTCCTGCACAGCTCGTCAGGGATGCCCGGGAACATGGCGTCGAGATCAGGCCCGTCGACATCAATAGATCGAACTGGGATTGCTTGCTTGAGGAGACAGAATTCAACAGACATGCAGTCGACTTCCGGCATGCCAGCATGCGGGATGTCATCAAGACAGAACGAGCCGTTCGGCTTGGGTTCAGGCAGATAAAGGGTCTTTCGGAAGACAGCATGAAGCAGCTCGTTGCCAACAGAGGCGAGGGCTATTCTTCCATCCGCGATCTCTGGCTACGCTCAGGCTTGCAGAAAGCAGATATGGAACGTCTCGCTGATGCCGATGCCTTTCACTCCATAAGACTGTCTCGGCGGGATGCACTTTGGGCCGTGCGGGCACTCGATGTGAAGAGCGCCGCCGAAAAGCTCCCTCTGTTTGACCAAGTAAGCCACATCGACCTGCAGGTCGAACCCGAGACAAGATTGCCGGAAATGCTGCAGGGCGAACAGGTTATCGAGGATTACCGATACCTCTCGCTCTCTCTGAAGGCACATCCCGTCTCATTTCTGCGCGAAGAGTTTCACAAGGCAGGCGTCCTCAGAAGCGTCGACCTTCTGACCGTTCCGAACGGACGAAAAGTGACGATCGCCGGTCTTGTTTTGGTGCGTCAGCGCCCAGGCTCAGCCAACGGCGTCATCTTCATGACCCTGGAAGACGAGACCGGCGTTGCCAACGCCATTGTCTGGACGAAAGTCTTCGAGAAGTACCGCCCGATCGTCATGGGAGCGCGGCTTGTGAAGATATATGGCAGGCTTCAGAGCCAGAGCGGCGTCATCCATACCGTCGTCGATCATATCGAGGACATGACGCCCGCACTTGGTATCCTGCAGAAGGAAGCCAGGCGGTTCGGCGTCAGCGATCGCTCCGATGAAGCGCTCAATCCGACAGCGGATCCCCGTCAGCGAAAGGTAGCCAACGCCCTGGAGAAGGCCGTTATGGAGAGGAAGATAACTACGGGCAGCAGGACTGAAACACGCGAGACAGCCGGCGTCATGCCAAGGGGCCGAAACTTCCATTGAGGAGCTTGGAATTGGTGGCAGTCCGAGTGCCAATTGTTCTGGCACTCCGGCATGCGACCAAAGGCGCATCCGCAGACTCTATTTTTTCTTGACAGCTGTCGTCTTCTTTAGCAGAAAAGACGATAGTGAATGTCATGTTTGGAATGACGACGTGCTTGTCTGCAGCTGCAATTACATAACTGACCACGAAATCCGGGAAGTCATCAACGAGCTTCTCGAGCAGGACTGTTGGCAGCTTATCGTGCCTGCAAAAGTCTATCACGCTATGGAGAAACGGGGCCGCTGCTGTGGCTGCTTCCCGAACGTGGTCGATATTATCATCCAGACAACCGAGGAATATCACGCCGGTCACCACTCGACGGAAGCCGAAATATTTGATTTCATGTCCCGCCTGAGAAAATTCCATGAAGAAAACAGGAGAGCGGACATTGAAAGGCGACAAAAAAGTCATCGAGCGGCTTAACGAGGCTCTCTTCCTAGAGCTTGGCGCTGTCAATCAGTATTGGGTCCATTACCGCCTTCTTGAAGATTGGGGCTACACCAAGCTCGCAAAGAAGGAACGCGCCGAATCCATCGAGGAAATGCATCATGCCGATCGTCTGGTTGCGCGCATCATCTTCCTGGAAGGCCATCCCAACCTGCAGACACTCGCACCGCTTCGCATCGGCCAGAACGTCAAGGAAGTTCTGGAAGCCGACCTTGCCGGCGAGTACGATGCCCGTAGCGCTTACAAGAAGTCGCGCGATATCTGTCATGAGGCCGGCGACTACGTCTCCATGAAGCTCTTCGAAGAGCTTCTGGCGGACGAGGAAGGCCATATCGACTTCCTCGAAACGCAGCTCGAACTTCTGAATAAGATCGGCGAAGCGAAATACGGCCAGCTGAACGCAGATTCTGCCAACGAAGCGGAATGATCCGGGATCAAGCCGGCCGCAATGCGGCCGGCTTCCTTATTCTGACGGCGCCAAACTCGCCAGGTGGCGAAACTCTTTCACAACCTGATCATACACTCCGCGCTTAAACGGCACGATCAAGCCAGGCAGGCTTTCCATCGGCTTCCACTGCCACTCATCGAACTCCGGAGAATGCCCGCCCGGCGGCGGGTTGATCGCAATCTCGCTCTCATCTCCATCAAAACGAAAGGCAAACCAGCGCTGGGTCTGCCCGCGAAACTTTCCCTTCAGCCCAATGCCGATCAACTGAGCCGGCAAATCATAATTGATCCAGTCGCGCGCCTCAGCCAGCAGCGTGACCGTCTTCATTCCAGTCTCTTCGTAAAGCTCCCGATACGCGGCCTCCAGCGGATCTTCGCCGTGATCGATGCCGCCTTGCGGCATCTGCCACAGCTGCGGTGAACCGTCATACTCCGAGTTTTCTTCGGGAATACGGCGGCCGGCCCAGACCAAGCCGGCACGGTTAAGCACCATCACGCCGACGCAAGGGCGGTAAGGAAGGTCTTCTGCTCTGATGTTTTGCTTGTTCATTGGCCCCACACTCATGGCTTCTTCGGGTCGTTTGCCAGCGCCGCGATGCCGACGATCTCTATGCCGCGCATCGCTGCCTCCTCGGTCCATTTCGAGATGGCATCGATGCTTTCGTCAAAGGCAGAGGCGACGCCGATCGCCTGCCCATTGCGTTTTGCGATACGCTCAAGTTCGTCGAGCTTCGAAGTGATCGCATTGACGTCAAGCTGAGCGTCGAGCTGAATGTCCGCAAATGCGTAAGGCAACTCGGTTCCCTTGGCGATCACGGCCGTTTTTGACTGCGCCGAACTGCCGTCATCGAGGAAAAGAAGACCCCGCTTGCTGATGTCGCGAAGGACCGGCTCCATGGCATTGGGATCAGCGAGGAAGCGCGCTCCCTGGTAGTTCATGATGCCGGTGTAATTTGTGATCTCGCCCATCGCCCTATGCAGGCTTTCGAGATTCTTGGCAGCGGACTTCGATGTCAGCAGCGTATCAGGCCCCGGATCGTTCGCCGGATAATCATATGGCTCGAATGGCACTTGCAGCAAGATCTCGTGTCCGCCGCGGCGCGCCTCCTGCATCCAGCGCTGGAGGCTGTTGCCGCTCGTCGCAAAGGCAAAAGTGACGTCTTCAGGCAGCTTCTGGATCGCCCGCTGCGTGCCGGTCTGGCTGAGCCCCAGGCCGCTGACGACAATAGCAATACGCGTTCCATGCGTTCCCGACCATGGTCTTGCATACTGGTCCATCGGCCGCCGCCCATCCGGCCCGACGATGGGGAGGCGCCCGCCCTGTGTATCTTCAAGCAACGCGTCGTTCGGCAGCGCCGCCATACGCGGATCCTGCCCAACTTGCATCGCATCAATCAGCACCGGACCATCATCGCCGCGCGAGCGCGGGCTGTATTTGGTGACGACAGACCCATCCCCCGCGACCATTTGCTCCACATTCGCGCCGGAGCGGGGAGCGGCACGCGGCATACCCTCCGGGGCCGCCGGTGGGGTAGGCGGTGTTTGGACAGTGTCCGAAGGCGGCGCCGCCGCACTTTGCCCTGCGGCCGGATCCGTGCGCTTCAGGTCGTCGCCATGAAATGCCGTATAGACCGAGAAGCCGCCGATCGCGACCAAACAGACGCCGGCCAGCATGCGTCCCAAACGCAAAATGCCCGGCCGCTTCCGGCGGGCTTTGCGATCTTGCCCCAAGGGCGCATGTAAATCGGTACCCATCTCGGCGCCTCTGGATGAAGACAGAAAAAAGGCGTCAGCCGGAAAGTTCCGGCATGACGCCCTCATTCGTCATTACTTAGCGCTCACGGCTTTATCGGGATTCGGCGGGAAAGACGGATCGGTCTTCTTGCCGCGCAACAGATCAAGCGCGTAGTTCAGCTGCACGTCGTCCTTCGGATCTGGCGGAACATAGGCAGCAGAGCCCGAACCTTCGTCCGTCTCGCTCTGACCCTTGATATGGCCACGCAGGCTGGATTCGCCCTCAGTGACCATCTTGCCCTTCAGATCATCCGGCAGCGGCTCGTCGACCTTGATGTCGGGGGTGATGCCCGTACCCTGGATCGAACGACCCGACGGCGTGTAGTAGAGTGCCGTCGTCAGGCGCAGAGCGCCATTTTCGCCAAGCGGAATGATCGTCTGCACGGATCCCTTGCCGAAGGAGCGGGTACCGAGGATCGTCGCACGACGCAGATCCTGGAGGGCGCCGGCAACGATTTCCGAAGCCGAAGCCGAGCCGCCGTTGATCAGCACGATAACGGGCTTCCCATCCGTCAGATCGCCCGGACCGGCATTGAACCGGCGGGTC
This sequence comes from Rhizobium grahamii, assembly GCF_009498215.1. Lineage (NCBI taxonomy): Bacteria > Pseudomonadati > Pseudomonadota > Alphaproteobacteria > Hyphomicrobiales > Rhizobiaceae > Rhizobium > Rhizobium grahamii. The sequence continues at coordinate 3,300,045 of NZ_CP043498.1, forward strand.
TCATCCGGATTGCGGCCACGCGTCGAAACGACTTCGCCGCGCTGCAGCAGTGCATCCGAAACCTGGATCGCCTGATCGAGCAGCCCGCCCGGGTTGAGGCGAAGATCAAGAACGTAGCCCTTCAGCTTGTCGGCGGGAACCGTCTTCTTGATCTTCTCGATCGCCTTTTCGAGATCCGGATAGGTCTTCTCGGTGAACGAGATGATGCGCAGGTAGCCCACATCATCCTCGACGCGCGACTTCACGGCCTGAACGGCCACGACATCGCGAACGATCGTCAATTCGATCGGCTTGTCGGCGCCCTTGCGGATCAGCGTCAGCTTGATTGGCGTGTTGACCGGGCCGCGCATCTTTTCGACCGCGTCCTCGAGCTTCAGACCGCGAACGGACTGACCATCGATCTCCGAGATATAGTCGCCGGCAAGCACCCCGGCTTTGGCAGCCGGCGTATCGTCGATCGGCGTGATAACCTTGACCAATTCGTCTTCCATGGTGACTTCAATGCCAAGGCCGCCAAACTCGCCCTTGGTCTGGGTCTGCATGTCTTCCGCATCCTTGGCATTCATGTAACTCGAATGCGGATCAAGGGACGAGAGCATACCGTTGATGGCGTTTTCGATAAGCTTGTCTTCCGCCGGCGGCGTCACATACTGCGCGCGCACTCGCTCGAAAACATCACCGAAAACCGACAACTCCTTGTAGGTGGACGCTCCCGCCGCTTCGGCAGGCACGCCCGCGGAGTAAATGACGCTCATAGCCGTCGCACCCATCAATGCGCCGACCAGAACAAGAGAAGCCCTACGAATCATTGCGTGCCTTTCCAGTGTCTTTGGCGGTCCACCACGGTCGGGAATCGACCGGTTTTCCGTCTTTTCGAAATTCAATGTAAAGCGTTGGCCGGCTGGTTTCCAGCGCCAATGCGGTCGCACTTGCCACTCTTTTTGCGCCCATGATCGCAAGCGGCTCACCGGCAAAAACGAACTTGCCCTGGCGTGTGCTGATCGATTCCATTCCTGAGAGAACGAGGTGATATCCGTCACCTGCATCGAGAATGATCATCTGCCCGTAGCTGCGGAACGCGCCGGCATAAACGACGGTCGCGTCGGCAGGCGCGGTAACCACCGTCTCTGCATTGGTGGCAAGCGTCATTCCCATGGCCTCGTGCCCGGTTCCATCGGCATCGCCGAACTGGCGGAGTATGTCTCCCGCCACGGGAAGTTCGAGTTTCGCCTTCAAATCTCCGAACGCATATGCGGGTGCAATGCGGTTTTTATCAGGCACTCCGCTCTCTGCCAGCGCCTTGGCCTGCGCCCGTTGCTCGTCGGTCAGAAGCTTGCGGTTTTCTTCGGCCTGACGCGCGGCAGCAGCGGCTTCGCGCACGGACGAGATCTGGCTTTCCATAGAGGCGACAAGGCTTTCAAGGCTCGTCGCCTTGCTGGCAAGTCCTTCCGATCGCTTCCGTTCGGCCTCGAGTTCGGCGGCATTGCTACGGCTGAGCTTTTCGTTCTCCGCAAGCAGGAGATCCATGCGCCGCTCTTCCTCGACGCTATTGGTCATCGTCGACGTCAGGCTTGCCTTCTCGGCCGCGCTTGCCGCCTGCAACGCCGACAAGCTCGCAAGATCGGCGGCAAGCTTGTCAGTCTCCTTGCGGATCCCCGGCACGACGGCACCAAGCAAGATTGCGCTTCGGACAGACGCAAGCGCATCGTCAGGCGTAACCAGCAGCGCCGGCGGCGGATTTCTGCCCATCCGCTGCAAGGCGGCGAGAACTTCGGCAAGGAGACCGCGGCGATCGTGCAGCGAGCGACGCACATCATCTTCCTTGACGCCAAGATCAGCAAGCTTCTTCTCGCTTTCAAGAATCTGCTTCTCAAGCGATTTCCGGCGCGTAGCTGAATCGATCAAAGCCTGGCGAACGCTGCCGGCGCTTTTGTCGAGATCGGCAATGCTCTTCTGCAGTTGCTCCACCTTGTCGGACGACAGGTTGATCGTCTTCGACAAGGCCTCGAGTTCTGTCCGCGTCTCGTCACGCTTCTTAGCGAGTTCGGCGGCAGGATCCGGCGGCGGCGCTTCAGACAGGGGAACCGAAGAAGGGACTGAAGCCTGAGGTGGAGGCGACGGAGCCTGCTGCCCCAAAGCCGCGTCGCTGCCAAGCAGGCACCAGAACCCGAGCAAGGCCGCACCAAAGCCAGCCATCACGGACGGCAGGACCAAGTAATTTCGCTTGGACGCGCTTCTGGGCATGCTTTCGGAAGAATCCTCTTAAATCGCGCGGAGACTAAGCTGATTTGGCGCGCGTTTCCAGAAACATTGAAGGAGCGCAGCCGCTCGGACAACACAAACCTGCGTGAGTGGAATGCGGCGGTCAGACACGGTGATAAGGATGCCCGGAAAGAATGGTGACGGCCCGATAGAGCTGTTCGGCGATCAGGGTCCGCACGAGCTGGTGCGGCCAGGTCATCTTGCCGAGGCATAATACGGCGTCGGCGCGATCGTAAAGCGACGGATCAAGGCCATCAGCGCCACCGATTGCGATCGTCAGGTCGCGTTTCCCCTGATCACGATAGCTACCGAGCAGGTTTGCAAACCCCTCGCTATCCAACGCCTTTCCTCTTTCATCGAGAAGAACAAGAACGCTGCCGTCCGCGAGCGACTTCTGAAGCAGCCCCGCCTCGTCACGTTTTCGTGTCTCTGCGTTCGAAGCACGGCTTTCGGCGACTTCGGCGACACGCGAGAACTCGAGACCGACCGCCGGGCCGGCCTTGGCAAAGCGATCAAAATATCTGGACGCAAGATCTTTCTCCGGGCCGGACTTGAGCCGGCCCACGGCAAAGAGACCAATCCGCATGGCATCCGCTCCTGCACTGGCACCACAGCGCCGTCACGACATCGTCGCTCCAGCCTGGTGGCCGCCGTCTATCAGGCCTTGGACGCCTCGTCCAGATAAGCTGTCAGTGCAGAGTTTCCTCGTCGATCTCCGGCGCGGCCCACATCTTTTCGATGTTGTAGAACTCGCGGATTTCGGGGCGGAAAACATGCACGATGATATCGCCGGTATCGATCAGAATCCAATCTCCGCCATCCTGGCCTTCGACGCGGGCCGTACCGAAGCCCTCGTCTTTCAGGTCGGTGAGGAGGTGATCCGAGATCGCCATGACATGCCTGCTCGAACGACCGGAGACGACGACCATGTAGTCTCCCAGTGCTGACTTACCGGCAATGTCGATAGTGGCAATATCTTCAGCCTTCGAGTCCTCAAGGCTAGTGAGGACGGCTTGCAGGGCACGGGCGGCAGCATCGGCGCTACGTTCCGGGCTCTTCGGGACAACGGCGTGCGTTTTTCCCTTGGCGTGTACTGTTGTCAGTGCTTTCCCTTTCTCGGAATGACAAAACATGCACATCACTGATTTGGCGAACCAAATCATGATTAAGATAGGCACCAAATTGTATATGTTTCAAGACGCACACGATCACAAAGCGTGAACGTCAAAATTGGCGCGGGAGCATGATCCTATCAGGCGATATGCTGGCGCTGGTGTACAGTCCAGATCGCTCCACGTAAAGTGGCGAAGCATTCAAACGCAAAGACGACGATGAAAGCAACCGACGACGCGCTTACTCCCATCCTTCGCATCAGCTTTCCGCACGAGGACCGTCTTGGTCGCGGGAAGATGGAGCTTCTGGAACACATCAGGGAAACAGGCTCGATTTCCGCCGCCGGCCGCGCGATGGACATGTCCTATCGTCGCGCCTGGCTGCTCGTCAGCGACATGAACAGAATGTTCAAGGAACCCGTCGTAGAATCGCAGCGCGGCGGCCAGAAAGGCGGAGGCGCCTCACTGACTGCGTTCGGGGACGAACTCCTCGCCCGCTTCCGGCAGATGGAGCAGACCGTACGCTCGATGCTGGCGGACGACCTTGCCTGGCTGGACGCCAATCGCGCTCCCGCAGCCGAAATCCCGAGCGAGTCAAACCTCGATCGCGACGGTCTTGATGATGGCAAAAACCGGCGTTCCCGCTCTCAAGCCTAAACGCTCTGCAGAGAAGCTCGTTATTCGCGACAGGACTTCATCGCCAAGGCAGTCGATCGTAATGTCCACAGTCGCGTCATCGGCTGGGTTGATGGTCCGAACGACCCCCTGAAGCACATTAAGGGCACTCAGCCCCTCTGGCCGCACGGTGGCAATCATCACGTCGCGTGCAGGTATCCGCACCCGAATGGATTTGCCGGATTGCAGCAGGCCGGGAACATGCAGCTTGGAACCTTTCAGGGCAATCGTCGCCACACGATGTTGATCGTCGACGCTCTCGACGGTCCCATGAAGCAGCGCCCCAGTTCGTGCCGATCAAGCGACGCAGACGGCTGCATGAGGACCTTCTCGGCCGAACCAACCGCCGTCACGGCGCCATCCTGCATGACCACCACCTGATTGGCGAGACGCGCGACTTCGGCAACCGAATGGCTGACATACACGATCGGAATGTCCATTTCGTCGCGCAACCGCTCGAGGTAGGGCATGATTTCCGTCTTGCGGGCTTCGTCGAGAGCCGCCAGAGGCTCGTCCATCAAAAGCAGGCGAGGGGATGAGAGCAGGGCACGCCCGATCGCCACGCGTTGTTTCTCGCCGCCCGAAAGATTTCCCGGGCTTGTGGCCAACAGATGATCGATACCGAGGAGCTCGGAAATCCTTTCCAGCTGGACCGAGCGCTCGCCTGAAGGTGAAAACCACCGGCCATAGAAGAGATTTTGGCGTACACTCAGGTGCGGAAACAGTCGAGCTTCCTGGAAGACATAGCCGAATCGTCGCCGGTGCTTGGGTACGAAGATCCGCTTGCTGGTATCCGTCAGAACGTCGCCGTCGAGCTCCACGCGGCCTTTTTCCGGTCGAGTCAGCCCGGCGATAATCCGGATCATCGACGTCTTGCCTGAACCGGAACGTCCGAAAAGCGCGGTAATGCCGCGCTCCGACGCGAAACTGGCATCCAGCTCGAATCCTCCCAAACGATGCTTCGCTTCGACGATGAGTGTCATTCCGGATCGACCCTCCGACCCACAATGCGAGAAAGAAATTCAGACGCCAACAGGGCAGCCATCGAAATGCCAACCGCGATGATTGTCAGACGCAGTGCACCGGCGTCACCGCCCGGTACTTGCGTGAAAGAGTAGATCGCAGCCGACAGGGTCTGCGTTTCGCCCGGAATATTGGAAACGAACGTGATCGTGGCACCGAACTCGCCCATAGCCTTGGCGAACGCCAGGATCATCCCCGCGATGATCCCCGTAATGTCAGCGGCAAGGTGATGGTCAGGAAGACCCACAGCGGGCTTGCCCCAAGCGTCCCGGCCGCTTCTTCCAGCTTCTTGTCGACCGCCTCGATGGAAAGCCGGATGCTTCTCACCATCAGCGGAAACGCCATGACAGCACAGGCGAGTGCAGCGCCCGTCCAGCGAAACGAAAACACGATTCCGAAGTGCTGATCGAGAAAGCTGCCAATCGGGCCACGGCGACCGAAGAGAACAAGCAGAATGAACCCGGTCACGACAGGCGGCAGAATCAAGGGCAAATGGACGATACCGTTCAGGATCGATTTTCCCCAGAAGCGGCCACGCGCCAGAACCAAGGCCACGGCGATGCCGAACGGCAGACTGGCAAGCATGGCGACGACGGACACCTGCAGACTGAGCAGGATTGCCGTCCACTCATCGTCACTGAGACCAAAGGCGTGCAATCGATATCTCCAAAATCAAAAGGCCCACCCAAGTGGGCCTCCTGTTGAGGTCAGGTCTGAAAATGACCAATCATTTCAGAATGGTAAAGCCCTGATCCGTGAAGAAATGTGCAGCCTTCTCCGATTTCAGGAAGTCCAGATAGGCTGCCGCATCTGCATTCTTGCTTTCAGCGAGAATGGCGACCGGATAGATGATCGGCGGGTGGGAATCGGCCGGGAACGTTCCCACAGTTGCTACACCCGGATCGGCCGAAACGTCGGTCTGATAGACGATGCCGTACGGAGCTTCACCGCGCGAGACGAGCGCGAGTGCAGCACGCACGCTTTCGGCACCCGCAACCTTGCTTTCAACCGACGACCACACTCCGAGTTTCTCCAGCGCCGTCTTGCCATACTTGCCCGCCGGCACGGACTTCACTTCGCCCATGGCCAACTTACCGTCACCAAGCAGGGTCGCAAGGTCGAAGCCCTGCTTGATATCGACAGGCTTGGCTTTGTCTTTGGCCGCGACCAGCACGATGCTATTGCCGAGCAGATTGGAACGCGTATCCGACTTGATCAGGTTCTTCTTGGCGACATAGTCCATCCAGTCCAGATCGGCCGAGATGAAGACATCGGCGGGCGCACCGCCTTCGATCTGCTTCGCCAGCGCCGAACTTGCAGCGTAGGAAGCAACGGCTTCCTTGCCGCTTTCCTTTGCCCATTCGGCATTGGCCGCATCCAGGGCATTCTTCAGGCTCGCCGCCGCGAAGATCGTGACTTTCTCGGCGGCCATGGCAGCCGGTGCGTATGCGCCGAGCCACGCGGACGAAACGGCAACGACGGCAAACCTAACCCATTGACGACGGCTAAACATCAGAAATTGCTCCCCAAGCTTCGAAATGTCTGAAGAGATATAACGACGTCAGGCATTTGGCTAGCGCTATATTCTGAAAAATATAACAGCTCTCACCCACGCCCCGATTTGCGATCGCCAGGCACGCTGGGTTTGCACCAAAATCAGGACAAGGAAGGAAACAAGCAGTGCTGCTGCTGAATAAATCGGCAGACTTAACCATCCCCCGACAAAGGCATGCAAAATGCACATTGCTGCGATGCAACATTCTCTATTTCAGGGAACGTCGCCGTTTGCTAAAACATAATCATCGAACGGCGATCTCCTCCTCCCATAGTCGTTCGATATGGATCGGCAGCACTCCTCCTCCCAGTTGTCGATCAAGTTTAGAAGCCCGACGGATCCTCCCCCGTCGGGCTTTTTACTTTTCGGATCGCTGGCGGCTGAGAACGGTGCCGTGCCCATTCGCACGAATTTCCGTAGAGCTGAGGCCAGAGCGCGGACCATGGATGAAGGTCCAGGCCGGTGCCTGCCTCTTCCAGAGTGCGCGTGAATCGTCCTCGTCGATGCGCGCAAAATCAAATGTCCGCGCCATCTTCGATGACAGGAAGGACAACGTCGACCCTGGGCGGTCGATGACGGCGATCGGGAATGTGTTGACGATATCCTGCCAGCGCTGCCAATGATGAAAGGTCTTCAGGCTGTCCGCTCCCATGATCCAGATGAAATGGACATGCGGATTGCGCGCCTTGACGCGCGCCAACGTATTTGCCGTGAAGCTTGTCGCAAAATCCCGCTCGAACGCGGTAATCTTGATCGAGGGTAGGGGGCAAGACGCTCGCTCAGCGCGATACGCTCGGCGAGCGGCAAGAGGTTTCGTCGATCCTTGAGCGGGTTGCCCGGCGTAACGATCCACCACAGCTGATCGAGACCGAGCCGCTTGATCGCGATTTCTGCGACCAGCGCATGACCAGCATGCGGCGGATTGAACGAGCCGCCGAAAAGACCGACGACCATCCCGCGCTCCGTATGCGGCATGCGAAGATAATGTCGGTCGATTTCGTCGTTTGTCACGTCAGGGCCGGGTCTGTCCGGTGCCGTGCACCCGATATTTGAAGGACGTCAGCTGCTCGACGCCGACGGGGCCGCGGGCGTGCATCTTGCCGGTCGCGATGCCGATTTCCGCACCCATGCCGAACTCGCCGCCGTCAGCAAACTGCGTCGATGCATTGTGCAGCAGGATCGCCGAATCGACTTCTGTGAAGAACCGCTCGACCACACGAGGATCCTCGGCAATGACAGCTTCTGTGTGATTGGAAGAATAGGTCTGGATATGCTCGATCGCCCCGGAAATGCCGTCGACGACAGCAACCGAAACGATCGCATCCAGATATTCCGTCGACCAATCGTCCTCGGTCGCAGCCTTTACGCCAGGCATTACCTCGACGACAGCAGCCGAGCCGCGAATCTCGCAACCGGCACCCGCCAGCGTATCAAGCAACGGGCGAAGATGCGTGCCGGCAACAGCGCGGTCGACGAGAATGGTTTCCACCGCGCCGCAGATACCCGTCCGCCGCATTTTCGCGTTGACGACGATCTCCTTGGCCATATCGAGATCGGCTGAAGCGTCCACGTAGATATGGCAAAGCCCTTCGAGGTGCGCGAAGACGGGCACCCTCGCCTCGTTCTGAACGCGCGCAACAAGGCTCTTGCCGCCACGCGGTACGATAACGTCGATCGCGCCATTCAGTCCGCGCAGCATTGCGCCGACGGCAGCGCGATCAGTTACCGGAACAAGCTGGATGGCGTACTCAGGCACCCCGGCAGCCTTAAGCCCCTGCACGAGGCAAGCGTGGATCGCCTGCGACGAACGCCGGGAATCCGAACCGCAGCGCAAGATGACTGCATTGCCCGCCTTCAGGCAGAGCGCGCCGGCATCCGCTGTCACGTTCGGACGGCTCTCGAAAATCACGCCTATGACGCCGAGCGGCGTGCGCACACGCTCGATCTTCAGGCCATTCGGCCTGTCCCAGGCGGAAATCACCTCGCCAACCGGATCCTTGAGAGCGGCGATCGCGCGAATGCCTTCGGCCATCTCGGCAACGCGCTTCTCCGTCAGCGTCAAGCGGTCGACGAAGGACGCCAGCATATCAGTGCCGGCGACATCCTTCAGATCCTTGGCATTCTCGGCGAGGATATGATCCTTGCTGGCGAGAATCGCATCCGCCATGGCGTTGAGCGCCTTGTTCTTGGCTTCAGTGGACGCAAAGCCCAACGGTCGCGCGGCAGCCTTGGCTTTGCGGCCGATGTCGTTCATCAGCGCGTCAATGTCAGGGCTCTGCGCAACAGTATCAAGCATAGCTTGTGTCCTTCTTCTGCCTTTCAGATTTCGAACCGATCTGCGAGGTCATCACCATGTCGTCGCGATGGATCATGGCCGCGCGCCCGGCATAGCCGAGGATCGCCTCGATCTCCGTCGATTTGCGGCCGGTAATCTGTCGTGCCTCCTCGGCATCGTAGCTGGCGAGCCCGCGTGCAATCTCGCGCCCCTCAGGACCGACAATCGCCACTGTATCGCCGCGGCTGAAAAGCCCGACGACCTTGCGCACACCGGCGGGCAGCAGGCTCTTGCCGGCGCCAAGCGCCGTGACCGCGCCTTCGTCGACGTGGAGTTCGCCGGCAGGCTGCAGCTGACCGGCAATCCAGGTCTTGCGGGCCGTGACGGGAGTTCCCGAAGGCGCAAACCACGACGAACGAGCGCCGTTTTCGATCGCCGAAAGCGGGCTATCCGTCTTTCCCGACGCGATGATCATCGCGCAGCCCGACGTCGTCGCGATCTTGCCGGCGTCAATCTTGGTGCGCATGCCGCCGCGGGACAGCTCGGATGCCGCGCCCCCGGCCATGGCCTCGATTTCGGGCGTGATCTCGGCGATCGTGGCGAGAAACTCTGCCTGCGGATCGAGGTGCGGCGGCGCCGTGTAGAGGCCATCTATGTCGGATAGCAAGATCAGCAGATCGGCCCCGGTCATCGTCGCGACCCGCGCGGCCAGGCGGTCGTTGTCACCGTAGCGGATTTCGCTGGTGGCAACCGTATCGTTCTCGTTGATGATCGGCACGGCGCCGATCTTCAGAAGCTGGCTGATGGTGGCGCGCGCATTCAGGTAGCGGCGGCGCTCTTCCGTATCGCCGAGTGTCAGCAGGATCTGCCCGGCGACGATCTCGTCGTGGGACAGACTTTCGGACCAGGCGCGAGCGAGCGCGATCTGGCCGACAGCGGCCGCAGCCTGGCTCTCTTCGAGCTTCAGCGCGCCGGAGGGGAGGTCGAGAACCGAACGACCGAGCGCGATAGCGCCCGAGGATACGACGAGGACATCCACGCCCTTTGACTTCAGCGCCGCGATATCGCGGCACATCGCATCGAGCCAGGCCTTCTTCAGCCCAGCCTTGCGATCGACGAGCAGAGCAGAGCCGATCTTGATAACGATACGGCGATAGCGCTCAAGCGGCTTACGCGTCGTCATCGACCTCGCCTTCATCATCCGAGACCGTGTCGCGGTGGCGAAGCTTTGGCGTCTTGGCAAGCTTCTCTGCCGCGCCGGCATTCGCCTCGACGATGATGTCGCGCAGGGCGCGCAACACTTCGGTCATGCCCTTGCCCGTTGCCGCCGAAATCTGGAACGGCGTCTTGCCGCAAGCCTTGGCAAGTTCCTTCGTCTTCTTCTTCAGCGTTGCATCATCAAGCACATCGATCTGCGAAAGCGCGACGATCTCGGCTTTATCAGCCAGATCGTTGCCGTAGGCCTCAAGCTCCGTCTTGACCGTCGTATAGGCCTTGCCGACTTTTTCCTCCTGTGCAGACACAAGATGCAAAAGCACGCGCGTGCGCTCGACGTGTCCGAGGAAGCGATCGCCGATGCCCACGCCTTCATGTGCACCTTCGATCAACCCGGGAATATCCGCGAGAATGAACTCCTGCCCGTCGATCGTGGCGACGCCGAGATTTGGGTGAAGCGTCGTGAAAGGGTAGTTGGCGATCTTCGGTCGAGCCCGCGTCACGGCCGCGAGAAAGGTCGACTTGCCGGCGTTCGGCAAGCCAACAAGTCCGGCGTCTGCAATCAGCTTCAGATGCAGCCAGATCGTCTTTTCTTCGCCGGGAAGACCCGGATTTGCCCAATCCGGCGCCTGGTTGACCGAGGTCTTGAAATGGGCGTTGCCAAAGCCACCATTGCCGCCCGTGGCGATACGGAACCGCTGTCCCTCTCTCGTCAGGTCGCAGATCAACGTTTCCTTGTCCTCTTCGAAAACCTGCGTGCCGACAGGGACCTTGAGCGTAACGTCCGCGCCGTTGGCGCCCGTACGATTTCGACCCATACCATGCGTGCCGATCGTGGCTTTGAAATGCTGCTGGTAGCGGAAGTCGATCAGCGTGTTGAGGCCGTTGACCGCCTCGACCCAGACGTCGCCGCCGCGTCCACCGTCGCCGCCATCAGGGCCGCCGAATTCGATGAACTTCTCGCGTCGGAACGAGACGCTGCCGCCGCCGCCGTCACCGGACTTGATATAGACCTTTGCTTCGTCGAGAAATTTCATTTTACTTCCATCGTCCGGTGGCTGTTCATCGCCCCTCTTGCCGCTTTCGATATAGGCGGTTCAATCGGAGGTCAAAGGATTATCGTGAAGTTTGCGAGCTATAACATACAGTACGGCTTCGGTCTTGATGGCATCTACGATCTCGACCGAATCGCCGCGAGCCTCGAGGGCGCAGACATCATCGCGCTCCAGGAAGTGACCCGCGGCTTCGTCAGGAACGACTATGCCGACATGGTGGCTAACCTGGCGGCGTTTTTTCCCAGCCATTTCTGGGTCTATGGGCCGGCTTGCGACCTGCATGTCGAAGTCAGTTCCGACGGCTGGCCGCAACGCGGAACGCGCTTCCAGTTTGGCAACATGGTACTTTCGCGCTGGCCGATCCTGTCGACCCGAACGCTGCTCTTGCCGCGCAGCCGAACGATCTCCAAGCTCAATCTCCAACGCGGCGCGACGGAAGCCGTCATCGAAACGCCTCATGGTGCGCTGCGCGTCTATTCGGTGCATCTCGACCACGTCTCGATCGACGAGCGCAACCGGCAACTCGCTCACCTGAACGAACGCATCAATGCCTTCGTTTCCGAGGGCGGCTCCGTTACCGGCGCCCCGAATTCGACGTCAATGATCCGCCGGTGCCCGAAGACTACGTCATCCTGGGCGACTTCAACATGACCCCGGAATCGCCCGAATACTGCGTTCTGGCCGGCGCGAAAGACGGCTACTACGGCCGCGTCCCGCGTATCGGCACGCCTGTCGACGCGCTTGCGGCGTTGGACGCCTACCCGCCGGCAGCTATAGCTGGATGGACCCCAAGGATCATGGCAAACGCATGCATCTCGATTACATCTTTGTCAGCTGCGGCCTCACCGGCCGGCTGAAATCGGCAACGATCGATACGGACTCGGTCGGCTCCGACCACTTTCCCATCTGGGTCGAGATCGACAACTAAGTGTTGAGGCGTCCCGACGCATCGGGACGCCTCATTTTTTAGTTTCAGGCGATCTTGGCCTGCTGCAACGCCCCCGGCATCAGCATCGTCTCGACATGCGTGACCATGGTATTGCGTGCGAAGCTGTAGATCTCGCTGCAACCGGTCATGCGGAAGCCGAGCTTTTCCTGCAGCTTCAGCGAGGCCGGGTTGTCGGCAAACACGCCGGAATGAACCGCGGTCTCGGGCATACGGCGCGAAAAACGCTCCAATACAGCCGATACCGCCTCGCTCATGTATCCGCGCCGCCAGTAGAAGCGGTTGAGCCAGTAGCCGAGGTGCCAGAGACCATGGCGCAACTCGATAGCGACGACACCGATATGCGCGTCGTCGCCGGTCGTGATCGCAAACTGCCAGTCGGGCATGCCGCCAGCCGTCACCGGTACCAGCCAGTCGAGCGCATCCTGCCTGTCGTAGGGGCAGGAACACGTGCGAGCATACGGGTCACGGCGAAGTCGGACAACGTGTCCGCGATCGCATCGGCATCGCTCAGCCGGTGCGGCCGGAGAACCAACCGGTCGGTGGCGATGACGGGCAGGGGCCGGGCGTCATCAGTTGGCTCCTGGGTCTTTGAAGACTGATCGCGTTCATAGGACGCTCCCCCAGCTTCTCAGTGACATCCAGGTCTTCCGATCAAGCCTGTACCACTCGACCGGCACGTTGCTGCCGAGCGCCAGCGACGCCGCAAGGCCCGATCCCTGGAACTGAAAACCGCACTTCTGGATGACCCGCCGCGACGCGACGTTCATCACCCGGCAACGGGCATCGATCTGATCGACATCTTCACGCGTGCGAAAGACCATATCGACCAGGGCGTGACACGCCTCGGTCATAAAGCCTTGATTCCAGAAAGGTTCTCCCAGCCAGTAACCGATCTCAACGGTCCGTCCGTCGAGATGTGGCTCCACTCCGCAGCAACCGATAAAGGCGCCGTTCTCGGCTTTGGTGATCGCATAGACGCACTTGCCAATCTCGCCGTTTTTCGTGCGTCGCACGAAGTCGGCGGCATCATTGGCCGTATACGGGTGCGGCATACGCGACACCATTGTGGCGACTTTGGCGTTGTTGGCAAGATGGGCAAGGGCGTCGATGTCTTCTTCGTGGGGCGCGCGCATGACGAGCCTTTCCGACAGCAAGACAGGGCAATCGGTCCTTAACCGCTCAGGCCGCAGCCGTTCCTTGGGAGACCGCTGGTCTTCCCGGAGAGACCGTGATTGGTCCTCCCTCAACAATTCGCCTTGCATGTTCAGTCCTCCTTCGTTGGACAAGAAAAAAGGGGAGATGGCGCCCCATCTCCCCTGTTTTCTAGACTGAACCTGATACGCTCAGCCGGGTCGATGAGACGCCGGCTGTTTTAGAGCGCTACCGGCTTATTCCGCTGCTTCCGCTTTCGGCATTACAGACACGTACACGCGGCCATTGGCCTTCGTACGGTAGTTCACATTGCCGGCCGTAAGCGCAAAAATGGTGTGGTCCTTACCGAGGCCGACGTTGGCGCCCGGATGCCACTGCGTACCGCGCTGACGCAGGATGATGTTGCCTGCGATGACGGTTTCGCCGCCGAACTTCTTCACGCCAAGGCGCTTGGATTCGGAATCACGACCGTTGCGCGATGAACCGCCAGCTTTTTTGTGTGCCATTGGAGTTCTCCTTTAAACCTTAAAGTCCCGTGATCTTACTTGGCAGCCACGATGTCCGTGATACGGACAACAGTGTGGTGCTGGCGATGGCCGCGCGAACGCTTCGAGTTCTGACGACGGCGCTTCTTGAAGGCGATGACCTTCTTGCCGCGGTTGTGCTCGACCACTTCGGCCTTGACGGAAGCGCCCTTGACGAAGGGAGCACCAATCGCAGCGTCGGCGCCTTCGCCGATTACGAGGACTTCGGTGAATTCAATTGCTTCGCCAGCGGTTGCTTCAAGCTTCTCGATGGTCAGCACGTCGTTTGCCGCCACACGGTACTGCTTACCGCCGGTCTTGATGACTGCGAACATTTTTTATCCTTTCATGTTCGTTCCGGCTCAGCCCGCGTCAAAACGGGAGGCCGTCTTTTTATCAGTCGATGTTGAGCAGGGATTTCAGAGGATTTCGCCTTGAATTCTGACTGCCGGTGAAATCTCCGCGCGAGCGCGAGGATAGCAAGGCGCGGACTTTTCCACACCTATTGCGCAGCGCAGATACGCGAGGCCCTGGGGACTGTCAAGGCAAAAGGATGAAAAGCTTGAGATTTCATCTTGCCAGCCCGCAAAACTCTCGCTATGAGACAGCCCGCGCCTAACGGCGTCAACCAGACCGCGGAGAGGTGGCAGAGTGGTTGAATGTACCGCACTCGAAATGCGGCGTGCCTGCAAGGGTACCGTGGGTTCAAATCCCACCCTCTCCGCCATTCAACACACCTGCGATTGATAGTCCCTCACTTTTAGCCAACGTCCGCTTGGCAGCCGATGTGTAATTGTGTGCTGATCGTAGGTCGGGCGAGACAGGGCTCGCCCAGGCAACCGAGCTATATCCCCCTAAGGCGTCACCGTGAAGGTGTATGTTCCGTTGGTCTTGTGGCCGTCCGTTGACAGCACATGCCAATCGACCTCGTAGACGCCTGGCGCGAGCGTGCCGGCGAACGGAACCATCAGTATTTTGCGACCATCCATCAACATGATATCGCCAAGTTTCACCTCCTTGCCGTCGAGCGCGGTAACTTTGGCGCCGCTGAATTTAATGTTGAGCTCTTCGCTGAACGTCAGGTCCAGTTCGCTGGGTGCGGCAACCGAACTATTGTCGGCCGGGACCGACGATTTCAGGTGCGCATGAGCGAACGCTTGCCCGGAAAAGCCGAGGACCACCGTAGCGGCGCAGAGAAAACGGAGCGTGAAACTAGGCATGCGATGCCTCCCTGATTGCTTGATAGATGAATGGACGTAGGACGAACCTGTAAGGCGCCCGTCTCATTGAGCATGGCCTTCATGGCCGCCGTGGTCGGCGTTGCCGCTGGACTGCTCCATCAAAACCGTCCCCTCAAAACTTGAGAAAAGCTGTAGCGTCTTTGCGTCGAGCTTTGCTTCCGCAGCCTTCAGCGCGGAGGAAAGAGCGGATGCATCGGCAGCAGAGATACCGACTTTCTCAAGTGCGTTCGCCTCGGTGATACCGTCACCGCTGCAAAGATAGACGCTCCATCCATGCGGACTGCTCTTCAGGAGCGCCCGGCCACCGCGGCCATCCTGCAGCCATCCAGCGATTGCCCAATCTCCCTGAACAACGACAGGGTTGACCGTCAACGGCTTCTCCGGCGTTTCGAACATTGCCTTCAGTCTGGCGGGAATCGTTTGCTGGGCGTCGCCCCCCATGACCATCTGGCTCATATCCATTCCCGTCATATCGCCCTGCTCGGCCTTGGCAGCGCCGATCGGGCCGAAGGCACTCCCGACAGCGAATTCCACGTCGACACGACCGGCCTTCTGGAAGGTCAGGGTCGCCCGGATCTGCTCACCTTCCTTGAACGGCTTGTCGACGTCCATGAACATCAGGTGATAGCCGCCAGGCTTCAGCTCGACCGTTTCACCCGGCGGCAGTTCCAGGCCTTGCCTGGCCTCGCGCATGACCATGATGCCGCCGTTGACGCTCATCTCATGCAGCTGAACGGACTTTGCCCTGTCCGACGAGATCGACACCAAAACATCCGCTTCCCCACCGGAATTCTTGATCGTCAGATAGCCCCCGCCCACCTTGGCGCCGGGCAGCATTGCCCGGGCGGCCGGTGCGAGAACGGCAATCTCGCCGGCCGTGTAGTCCCGTGCTTCGGCGCCTTGTGCAGCCAGCACGATCAGAACTGCGAGAAACAGCTTTTTCATCGAAACGCCTCCTAGGCAAAAACACGCCGCAGCGGCGGCACAAAGCGAACTAAAACCTGATCGAAAGCGACCATCACCAGCACGGCGAGGCCACTTAACGGAAACAGCACGGCAAACACGGCCACGATTACCCAAAGACCGAAATAGACCGACCGCTGCGGCGGCATCGGCGGTACGCCTAATCGGCCGGATGGCCGCCGCTTCCACCACATGATCACCGCCGACACGCAACTGACAATGATCGCCAGGCACGTGGCCAGCATCAGCAGCTGATTGAACCGTCCCCACTCCTGCCCCTGATGGACGTTGATCCCCCATTCGATGGCCTTGCCGAGGAAAGGGTACTGGCTGAAAGCGAGATCGACCAGCGGCTTGCCGGAATACTGATCGATATGGATCGTTCGTTCACCGCTGACATCCTCTGGATAGACGGCCGCAGTGTAAACGCCCGCCCCGCCCGCCGGCATGGCGAGATCGAAGCCGGGCCGGATGCCGAGCCCTCTGGCAATCTCCACCGCAGCGTTGATACCGATAGGCTTGGCCGACTGCGCGGCGGCGATGTCCGACAGCGGAACCGGCGCCCTCTCGACGACCCAGCCCGGCTTCGGCAGGATATCTTCAGTTACCTTGCGCGACTGCGGGACATTGTCCCAGAGCTCGACGGGATAGCCGAGACCGCGGCTGGTCAGCCATTCATTGACGTTGCCTCCCCAATAACCGGACCAAGGCATGCCGGTGATGGCAAGAAAGAAGATCAGCACACCGGCGAACGCTCCCGTTACGGCATGCAGGTCACGCCAGAAGACGCGCCGCCTCGGTGTGCCACGCAGGCTGACGACGCCTCCGCTCTGTTGTCGGGGCCACCAGAGATAGATTCCGCTCACGACGAGCATCATGGCGAAACCGCCTGTGATCTCTACCAGCCTGTTGGCGGCGGGGCCGAAGAAGGCAAGGCTATGGATGCGCTTGACGACATAGTTGAATTCGTCGGTCGCCCCTACTGTATCGAGAACCGCCCCGTTGTACGGATTGACGAAAACCAGGGTCTCCGCATCGCCGGTCGCGACGGTTACGATCGCGGAGCGCTCTGCCGACGCCGGATCCCTGTAGGAAACGATGGAACCATTCGGCAAGGCATGCCTTGCGATTTCGGTGATGTCAGCGGGAGAAAGACGCGCTCCTTCTGGAACAACGTTGTAGCGGTAACCAAAGAAGGTGTCGTTGATCTCATCCTTGAAGAGATACAGCGACCCTGTCACCGCCAGGTTCAGCATGAAGGGAATGACAAGCAATCCCGCGAAAAAGTGCCAGCGCCACAGGGCACGATAGAGCGAAACGCCGCTCTGATGTTCCGCCTGTCCGGCGGCCGCAGTCATAGACATGAAATGGTCCGTATCCAAGCTGATCGCGCAACGAGCGCATCAGGCATATGCAAGGCGCGACTGCGGCTGCCGGCCGCAACGCGGGTTCAAGCGTGGATCAGACTTGCAGGGGGCGCTCGCGGACCGGTATTGGGCGCCAAAAGCTTGCGCGCGATCACGGCAGCCCGCAAGGGCAGTTCAGCCTTCACAAGGATGTCGGAGCGAATCCCCCCGAGTTCACTCGGCACCGGGAGGATCACGGCCGCACTGATACGGCAGGCCTCGCATCCGCTCACATGCGCCTTGTCGGGATGAGCTTTCCCGGTCTCGCTGCTGACAGTAACGCAGAGTGTCGGCAGTGTCCCATCGGGAAGTACGAATGCCGAAAAATCACCTGACGTTGGGCTCGCCGCAAGGGCGGGGAGTTGATGGGAAAAACCAACGAAGACGAGCGCGAGCGCGCAAAGAATGCGCACGCTCCACTGCTTTGTCTTCGTAAACAAACGCCTCATAGTTCCCCTGCCGCAGGCACGGACACGTTGATAGCCACATTCCGTGGAAACCTCAATGCGGCAAAGAGGCTTTTGGGCCAAGGCCAAAACTGCGGGGAACTGGTTTGACCAAGCGCTTCGTCACGAAGGCGAGGTTACGATTGGAGTCCTGCCACCATCCGGTTAAACAGCAAGTCTGGATGCCGGCCGACAAAGTCAGCCGATGAGACCGAAAACCAATGAGGTAACGAAAACAAACGCAGCCGCGATCAATCCCGCATGCAGGATGAACTGCAATTTGCCGTGGTTTGCCCGCTTCCGATTGCGTACGGGCCCGTGATGGTTTGCATGAGTATGCGCGATACCCAAATCTGCCATGTGCCGCCTCCGCTCGTTGCAAGTTTTAACTTGCCGTGATTTTCTTATATTCTCTATCTACTTGGTAGAGATAATTTTGCTTCGAACCCGCTTGGACGGAAAATTCTGTTTTCCGATTTCAGCAGACGGTACGCCACGCCCAGATCAACGAGCGTTCCACTGCGTTCGGTTGCTGCGACGCGTTCGAAACGTCGATCTTGCGCCGATCTTTTTCGGCGGGAACGGAAACCGATGCAGCAGCGCTATCCACTTTAGCGGGTGGCGCGAGATAACCCATGGTCATGCCGCCGAGAAAAAACATGCCTCATCTCCATGATCACGAAAATTAACGAGCGTTAACGGGATCATGACAGAAATAAGGCAGCTGTCAATAGTCTAGTCGAATGGTCGTGTTTTCGAACAATTGCAAGCCGCAGAGACGGCAAGACGGATAAGTCCTTAAATACATTCAGAAAGCAGCAATTACGCCCGCACAAAGCCCTTGCTCGCGATCATTAAATTTCGCGTGTAGTCTTCATGAACGCTACCGCTCGCAAGTTCCGTCGCTGTTAACCTCTCGACCACGACACCGTTTCTCATGACGGCAAGTCGGTCACACATATGGGTGATGACACCGAGGTCATGGCTCACCATCACAAAGGTAAGCTGCCGGTCGCGCCTCACCTGCTCCAAGAGGTTCAGTACCTCGGCCTGTACCGAGGCGTCGAGCGCTGACGTTGGCTCATCGAGGAGAAGAATGGACGGTTCCACGATCAGCGCGCGTGCAATCGCCACGCGCTGCCGCTGGCCTCCAGACAGCTGATGCGGATAGCGGAAGCGGAACCCGTTGCCGAGACCGACTTCGTCCAGCGCGCGTGCGATGCGCCGGTCACTGTCGCTTATGCCATGGATCGCCAGAGGCTCAAGCAGCAAGCGGTCGATCGTTTGCCGGGGATGCAGTGATCCATAGGGATCTTGAAACACCATCTGCACTTGCCTGTAAAAGGCCTTGCTCCGGCGGGAACCGACAAGAGGCTCACCGTGAATGCGGATCTCACCTGACGTTACCGGTGCGAGCCCCGCAACGGCGCGCAATAGGGTCGACTTTCCCGACCCGGATTCGCCGACCAGCCCGAAGGACTCGCCTGCCCCGATCTCGACGCCCACAGTCTTGAGAGCATGGAAGTGATCATAGACGACGCTAAGGCCGTCGACCGCGAGAGCCGCACTCATGCCGCCCACTCCGGCTTGCGATCGAGGACCGGCAGCGGATGTCTGCTTTCGCCGATCTGCGGCATGCAGTTCAGCAGGCCGCGCGTATAGGGATGCTGTGCGTTTTTCAGTTCGGAAGCCTTCAGTTCTTCAACGACCTTGCCGGCGTACATGACGAGGACGCGGTCGCAGAATGATGAGACGAGACGGAGATCGTGCGAGACGAAGATCAGACCCATCCCACGCTCGGAAACCAGCCGATCCATGATCCGCAGCACGTCGAGCTGCACCGTGACATCGAGCGCCGAGGTCGGTTCGTCAGCGATCAGCAATTCGGGACCCGCGATCAGCATCATGGCGATCATCGCGCGCTGACCCATGCCGCCCGAAACCTCGTGCGGATGGAGGTCAAAGACGCGCTTTGGATCGCGGATCTGCACCGCCTCAAGCATGGCCAATGCGCGATCGCGAGCCTCGCTCCGGCTGATGTTTTCGTGAGTGCGCAGCGTCTCGCAGATTTGCCGGCCGATCGTCATGACGGGATCGAGAGAATACTTGGGGTCCTGAAGCACCATGGCGATGCGCTTGCCACGCAGCTGCCGCCGTTCCTTGGGAGACGCCTTGAGGAGGTCGATACCGTTGAAATCCAGAGTGTCGGCCGTCACGACACCATGCTTGGGGTGAGCCCCATGATCGCGCGACCCGTCTGCGATTTTCCGGAACCGGATTCTCCGACGATCGCGAGACGTTCTTTTTGCAGCGAGAAGGAGACGCCACGAACCGCTTCCACGACGCCGGTACGCGTGGGGTAGCTGACTTTCAGATTGTTTACGGTGAGGAGAGAGGTCATTGTCCGCTTTCCTTGGGGTCGAGCGCATCCCGAAGTCCATCGCCGAGCAGGTTGAACCCGAGGCTGACCACCAGGATCGCTATGCCGGGCATGGCGGCGACCCACCATTGATCGAGAATGAATCGCCGTCCCGAGGCGATCATCGCACCCCATTCCGGCAGCGGTGGCTGAGCGCCGAGGCCGAGGAAGCCGAGGCCGGCGGCCGTCAGGATAATCCCGGCCATGTCGAGGGTGACGCGGACGATCAGCGAGGAGATGCACAGCGGCATCACGTGCCGCACAATGATCCGAAGCGGCGAGGCGCCCATCAACCGAACCGCGGCGATAAAGTCCGACCGACGAACCGTCAGCGTTTCAGCGCGAGCGATACGGGCATAGGGCGGCCAAGAGGTGATGGCGATAGCGATGATCGCGTTCTGGATGCCCGGGCCGAGCGCGGCAACAAAGGCAAGGGCCAGAACGAGCTTCGGAAACGCCAGGAAGATATCAGTAATGCGCATAAGGACAGCATCGACCCAGCCACCGGCGTAGCCGGAGACCGTGCCGATAATCAGCCCGATCGGCGCGGAAATGATCGCAACCAGCACAACGACGAGAAGCGTCAGGCGCGAACCGTAGATCAGGCGCGAGAAGATATCGCGACCCTGGTCGTCAGTGCCGAGGATGTAGCCTTCGGTGCCGGGCGGCAGCAGCCGGGCATTCTTGAGATCCCCGACAACAGGGGAGTGGGTTGCAAGCAGATCGGCAAACGCGGCGATCAGAAGCAGCGCGATGATGATCACCAGGCCAACGACCGCCAGACGGTTTGCTGTGAATTGCCGCCACGTCACATAGGCTCGACCCAGGCGAGCCTGTCTTCGAGACTGCGGCCGATCGGACAGCAGCCACTCGCGGCGGCTCATAGGTGCAGATTGCTGAGCGGGAGCGGTCATCGGGTGCGCGTCCTGGGATCGAGAGTGCGGTAGAGAAGATCGGACACGAGGTTGATTCCGATGAAGACGGTACCGATGACGATCGTTCCGCCGAGGACGGCATTCATGTCGGCGTTCTGCAAGGAATTGGTGATGTAGAGACCAATCCCGGGCCAGGAGAATACGGTCTCGGTCAGCACCGAGCCTTCCAGAAGTCCGGCATAGGACAGGGCAATAACCGTAACGAGCGGGACGGCGGCGTTGCGCAGCGCATGGCCCCATATGACGCGGGTTTCGGAAAGGCCCTTGGCGCGCGCCGCCACGACATATTCCTGGCTGAGTTCATTCAACATGAAACTGCGGGTCATGCGGCTGATATAGGCGAGCGAGAAATAGCCAAGCAGCGAGGCCGGCAGGATGATGTGCCGGAAGACGTCGTAGAAGACATCCCACTGCCCCTGCATGGCGCTGTCGAGCAGATAGAAACCGGTCACCGGCGTGAACGTATACTCGAAAACGATGTCGATGCGGCCGGGGAAGGCCACCCAGCGCAGCTTGGCATAGAAGATCACCAGCGAGATCAGCGAAAGCCAGAAGATCGGCACGGAGTAGCCGATCAGGCCGATGACGCGGACGATCTGGTCGGCGAAGCTGCCACGCTTGACGGCGGCAAGCACGCCGAGCGGAACGCCGATCACCGAGCCGATGATGGTCCCGAGCGTCGCAAGTTCGATCGTCGCCGGGAAGACGCGCTTGATGTCGACCATAACAGGGTTCGTGGTCAGCACCGAGGTGCCGAAATCGCCGGCAAGGATGCCTTTGAGGTAGATGTAGAACTGCTGGTAGAGCGGCAGGTCGAAACCCATTTCGCGCCGCACGCGCTCGACCACATGGGCCGGGGCGCGGTCACCGAGAATGGCCAAGACCGGATCGATCGGCACGACACGACCGATGAAGAAGGTAACGGCGAGAAGGCCGAGATAGGTGGTGACGGCAGCGATGAGAAAGCGCCCGACAGCCTTTGCAATGGGAAGAGCACGGCCGGGTTTCGGCCGTGCTTCCGTCGTTGGTTCGACTACGCTCAATGGATCAGCCCCGCCTGATCATTCCTTGCCGATCGGGCCGACGTAGTTGGTGTCGAAGCTCGGTCCGAGCTTGAAGTTCGTCAGGCCCTTGCGGTAGCCGGCGACTTCGGTCTGCTGGAAAATGAAGACGAACGGGCTGTTGGCCAGATACTTCTTCTGGATGTCCTGATACATCGCAGCGCGCTTGGCGTTGTCGCGCTCGAGCAGGGCGGCCTTGGCTTCCTTGTCGAGTTCCGGCGCTTCCCAGGTGTTGCGCCAGGCGAGCGTCTTCACTGTGCCGGCGTCCGAGTTGTCAGGGTTGCTGGTGAACGTATCAGCGTTGGAGTTCGGGTCGAAATAGTCCGAACCCCACTGGCCGATGTAGATGTCATGCGTGCGGGCGCGGAACTTGGTCAGCGTCTGCTTGCCATCGCCGGGGATGATTTCCATCTTGATGCCGGCCTGGGCGACCGACTGCTGGATGGATTCGGCAATGCCGGTGACCGGCTGAGTATTGCGGACGTCGATCGTGACCGAGAAGCCATCCTTGAGACCTGCCTTCGCCAGCAGTTCCTTGGCCTTGGCGACATCGAGCTTGTAGGGGTTCTCGTCGAGGGCGCCGAGCTGGCCCTTCGGCAGGAAGGTCTGATGGATCTCGCCGATGCCCTTGATGAGCGTAGAGCCGATGGCATCGTAGTCCACGAGGTACTTGAAGGCTTCCTGGACTTCCGGCTTCTTCAGGTTTTCGTTCTTGGAGTTCAGGCTGATGAAGTAGACGGTGCCCTTCGGTGCGCTTTCGGCGGCGAGGTCAGCGTTCTTGGCAACAGCATCGAGATCGCCGGGCTCGAGGTTGCGGGCGATGTCGATATCGCCTGCCTCAAGCGCCAGGCGCTGAGCCGAGCTTTCCTTCATGAAGCGGTAGATGACGCGGTTCAGCTTGGCCTTGTCGCCATAATAGTTGTCGTTGCGTTCGAGAACGACGACTTCGTTCGCGCGCCATTCGCGCAGCTTGAAGGCGCCGGAGCCGGCGTAACCCGTCTTCAGCCACTCATTGCCGAAGTCGTTGTCGTACTTGTAGTCGGCCGAAGGGGTGACCGGCTTGACGTGATCGAGAACCAGCTTCTTGTCGACGACAGAGGCAACCGTTGCCGTCAGGCAGTTCAGCACGAAGCTCGGCGCGTAAGCCTTGTCGACGGTGAAGGTAAAGGTGTTCTCGTCGGTCGCCTTGGCCTTCTCGGTGACGTTATCGCCATTGATGCCGAACTGGGTGATGATGAAGGCCGGGCTCTTGTCGAGCTTGACTGCGCGCTCGAACGACCATGCAACATCTTCTGCAGTGATCGGGTTGCCCGACGCAAATTTGAGGCCGGACTTGAGCTTGAAAGTGTAGGTGAGGCCGTCATCCGACACGGTCCAGCTATCAGCCAGGTCGCCCTTGACCTTGGAGGTGTCGGCCATGTCGAGGCGCACCAGCAGGCTGTAGGTGTTGCTCGTCACTTCTGCCGTCGACAGCTCGAAAGCCTCGCCCGGATCCATGGTGATGATGTCGTCGATCGCGAAGCCTTCGACGAGCGTATCCTTCGGCGTTTCGGCGAATGCCGCCGGAGCGGCGATCATCAGGAGGAGAGGGCGGCGCTTGCGGAAAGCACCCGGAAACTGCGGTTAAATTTGGTCATGATCATGGTTTTGTTCCCCTGTTTCTCTAATATATTGCAAATAATGTTTGGCTTCGGCGCCCTATTCTCCCCACGCCGAACCCAGGATTCTCAGCCAGTTCCCGCTGGCCAATTTCTCAAGATCCTCGCCAGCATAGCCAGCCCGCTTCAACGCGGCAATCAGGTTCTGATTGCCGGCAGCATCGCCGATTTCATCCGGAATTGTCGCGCCATCGAAATCAGAACCGAGAGCGACGCAGTCGATCCCGACACGCTCCACCAGATAATCGATATGGCGGATCATATCGCTGAGCGGCGTGTCGCCGTCAGACCGGCCATCCTTGCGGAGCATGGCGGTCGCGTAATTTATGCCGACAAGGCCCTTGCTTTCTCTGATCGCTTCAAGCTGCTTGTCCGTCAGATTGCGCGCGACCGGCGTCAGCGCGTGAGCGTTGGAATGGCTGGCCACCAGTGGCTGATCGGTGGTCTTGGCCACATCCCAGAAGCCCTTTTCGGTGATGTGCGCGAGATCGATCATGATGCCGAGACGGTTGCACTCGCGCACCAGCGCAAAGCCGGCGTCCGTCAGGCCCGGCGCCGTATCCGGCGACATCGGAAACGCGAACGGTACACCATGTCCGAAAATGTTATGCCGGCTCCAGACCGGTCCAAGCGACCTCAGTCCGGCGGCGTAGAAAACCTCGAGTGCAGCAAGATCGGAGCCGATCGCCTCGCAGCCTTCCATATGCATTACCGCAGCAAAGACCTGATCTGACATTGCCTGCCGGATTTCCTTGACGGTGCGGCACAACCGCCATGCGCCGGCCCGATCGAGCCGAAGCGCGATCGCCGCCATTTCGGTGGCAATCTTCAGCGAGGGAAGCGGCTCGAGGGGCGCTGCAAGCGGCGTCACATAGTGACCGTTCTTGTCGGGATCGGCAAAGACCAGATCGCCCGAAGGCACGTAGATCGCGCACAAACCGCCGGCCAGTCCGCCCTTCTTCGCCCGCGGGCCGTCGATGTGCCCGGTATCAGTGCCGTTGGAAAATTCGGCGACAGGATCGCCACCTTCCCGTTCATGCGTCCAGAGCCGAAGAAGAACGTCGTTATGACCGTCGAATACCAATTGCATTGCTGTTCCTGTGTGCCCGGGCGGGCGATGCGAAGCCGGCAGAATAGAAAAGCTGGCAAAATACGCCACCCCTTTTTTGAGAAATTTTTTCAGCGTGATAGCGCAGCCAGGTGAGCAACCGCCGTCCTCGCCGGACAGACCGAAAGGCTGGTTAAATGCCTCAGGGAACGACGAAGAAAAATAAGCTGCCGGAGGTCGCCGCGCCTCGTTAAAACAGAGTGCGCGCACCCTATATCTGCTGCCGCAACAGCCCCCGCATCTCTTATGGAGACATCAATGCCTATTTCGATGTATCGCCTCACGGTCCCTTTGTTCCAACGAGGCCTGACCACTCTAGGAACCTATCTGGACAAGGCGGAAAGCCATGCCGCCGAAAAAGGCATCGCATCTTCCGAGTTGGTATCGTCGCGCCTCGCGCCCGACATGCTGCCGTTTTCCGGCCAGTTCCAGCGTGCAACCGACAGCGCCAAGCTCGCCATTGCGCGCCTGACGGCGACCGACGCCCCGAAATTCGAGGATAACGAGACGACGATCGGCGACCTGCGCGAGCGTCTCGCGAAGACCAACTCCTACCTCGCGACGATTGCGCCGAGCGCGCTCGACGGTACGGAAACAAACGAGGTCACGATCGCCCCTGGCGGCAACAAGTTCACCTTCCGTGGCGACGAGTACCTGGCGACCTTCGCCTTACCCAACTTCTATTTTCACATTTCGATGGCACACGCCATTCTGCGAAATCAGGGCGTTGCGGTCGGAAAGATGGATTACCTCGGCCGCTTCTCTTGAACCTTTTCAGGGCCGGGCGGTAACCGGCCCTGCTTCCGTAAGCTCGGTGTAGGCCAGCGTCTGGTCCAGATGGCGGGCTCGCAGAGAAAGCAGCTTCTCTGCATACGCCAGGCGCACCGGCGCATAAGCGGCCTCCTCAGCGACGTTGCTAAGCTCCATCGGGTCCTTCTCAAGGTCGAAGAGCAACGGCGGCAACGCAGCAAAATGCACGAACTTGAACTGCGCATCCCTGATAACCGCAAGATTGCATTCATTGGAACGAAGGCCGAAGTGGTCTTCGGCGGTCCGATGAACGACGTCGCGGAAATCGAACTCCCAGAAAGCCGCATCGCGCCAAGATGAGTTCGCACCATTTGAAACGAATGGCATGAGCGATTGACCATCGAGCCAATTGCCGGACCGAAGACCCAGGCGTTCGCAGAGTGTCGGAAAGATATCGGCCGCACTCGTGAACACCCGAACGGGCGTTCCAATCGCCTTCACTTGGGGGTCACGAATAACCAGCGGAATATGGTAGCTGCCGTCAAAGTAGCCGCCTTTGCCCAGCGCCCAGTGATCGCCCGCCATCTCCGCGTGATCGGACGTGAAAATGACAAGCGTATTGTCCCATGCACCGGATTGCTTGAGAGCATTCCAGATCCGGCCAAGCTGCGCATCGACCTCGCCGATCATGCCATAGTAGATCGCGCGGATGGCTTCGAGCTGGTTCGCATTCCAGTCGCTGACCGAGCCTGAAGCGCCATAGACGAAGCTACCTTGTTCCATCCTCGGCATCGCATAGGCGAGATAAGGATGCTGCCGCTTCTCTGTCTCGCGATCCTCCGCTCGGGCAAAGCGCGGCCCATCCTCCGGTGCGTACATATCGTTGTAGGGCGCCGGCACCGAGAAAGGCGGGTGGGGACGCAGGAAGGAAACATGCGCGAACCACGGTCGGTCCTGCTCACCCACCCAGCGAATGAACTCGCCGGCAAGGAACGCCGTCTGCGTCTCCTCTTTCGAATAGGCGGTCGGCGCATTCGATATCTGCCCCGGGCGAGCGCCGACGGGAATGTGGACGCTCCGATCGAAGGCATCGGCGTGGCCGCGCTCGCGCAGCCACGAAAGCCACTGTTTTTCATGTTCGGGCAGGAGCTGCCGTGCAGTGAAACCCGGCAGGAGACCTTCGTAGGTCGTCAAGTGCGGATCCCCGGGAGCAAGCTCGCGGGATCAGGCGCCGTATCGGTGTATCCGAACAACGTCGGTTCGTATCCCGCCCGGCGCGCTGCCAGCGCCAGATTATCGAACCGAGCATCGAGGGGCGAACCATTGCGGCAGACGCGATGATTCATCTGGTAGAGCCCGGTATAGAGCGTCGCACGCGCCGGTGAGCAGGGGGCTGCACCGGCATAATGGCGTGCGAACAACGTGCCTTCAGCAGCAAAGGCATCCACATTCGGCGTCTTCACGCAAGGATGCCCGACCGCGGAAAGGCAATCGCCGCGCCACTGGTCGGCCGTGATCAGAAGAACATTGGGCCTGTTGCTCATGCGTGCGGTGCTCAGTGATGGTTCGACTTCGAATGCCAGTTCCAGGCGGAGCGGATGATCTGGGAGAGATCATGCTTCGGCACCCAGCCCAGGATTTCGCGCGCCTTGTCGTTGTTGGCAACGAGAGTGGTCGAGTCCCCTTCGCGACGCCCGACATATTCGACGGGGAAGGGACGCTCCGACACCTCTTCGATAGCCGACAACAATTCCTTCACCGTCGTGCCCGTGCCGGTTCCGAGGTTGAGTGCGATGGATTCGCCACCCCTCAAGAGATACTCCACGGCACGCACATGCGCATCGGCGAGATCGAGCACATGGATGTAATCGCGCACACAGGTTCCGTCACGCGTATCGTAATCGCTGCCGAAAACCTTGAAGCCCTGGCGGCGCCCCAGCGCAGCATCGATGGCCAAAGGTATCGCATGGGTTTCCGGCTGATGCCATTCGCCGATGCGCCCCTCGAAATCAGCGCCGGCCGCATTGAAGTATCGCAGGATCACCGATCGGAAGCCGGTGTACTGGGCATAGTCAGACAGAGCCTGTTCGACGATATGCTTCGTGCGGCCATACGGATTGATCGGAACCTGCTGGTGGCCCTCATCCAGCGGCACCGTCTGCGGCAGGCCGTAGGTGGCGCAGGTCGATGAGAAAACGAAAGCCTTGATACCGGCGTTCTGCGCGGCGGCAAGCAGGGTCAGCGTTCCGACGACGTTGTTCTCGTAGAATGCGACCGGATCCTTGACCGACTCGCCGACTTCGATGAGTGCCGCAAAATGCAGAATGGCTGCCGGCTTATGCTTTGCGAGAACCTCGTCAAGCCGCGCCCTGTCGCGAATATCGCCTTCTTCAACGGGCCCCCATTTCACGAACTCGCGGTGCCCATTCGAGAAATTGTCGAATACCACGGGCACGAAGCCCTTGTTGGCGAGATCCAGACACGTGTGCGAGCCGATATAACCGGCTCCCCCGACGACCAAAACCGTTTCACCTGCCATGCACCACCTTCTGTTGTTACGACGGACAGAGGAGATTTAGGCGAAGGAGATGGCGAGAAAAAGAAAAAAAACGCCATTTCGGCAACGCGTAATATCTTGCGGTTTGCGAGGTTAGCAAAGTCTTCCGTCGTCGCTTTCCGAAGTCCTACTGCCTGGAAAATGAATTCTTCTTAAGCATTTATCCGAAATTCCACGACAATCGCGAAATAAAATGATCGATGTCAGAGACATGCGGCAATCTATAATTGAAGATATATTCGAGTTTGACACTCCTGAAATGAAGCATAGTTGACGTAAGTCGATTTCAACTACCGCAGGTACTCAGCATGGATCGAGAGGCCAGAAGATTCATCTTCCACACACTGCAGTCTGTCAATGGCTACATCGATCCGCCGGACGCGCTGGTCTTTCTCTCGCTTTTGCGTTGCCAAGCCGCCGAAAATCTCGCGGGCGCCGTCGCCGAGATCGGGGTTTACTACGGTCGATCCTACTTTTTGCTTCGCTATATCTGCGGAAACGACGAGCAGATCGTTGCTATCGACTCTTTCGATGCCGCCCAAGGGCAATACGCGGACTTTCTTGAGAACGGGCGACGCCTCGGCCTGACTGTGGACGAGGACACCGTCATTCAAAGCGACAGTACCGTTCTCACAGTTGGCGATATCTCGAAAAAAGCAGGTGCGGTGCGTTTCTTCAGCGTCGATGGTGGGCATCTGCTCCACCACGTCGCATCGGACAGCAAGCTCGCCGCTGGTTGCCTCGCCGACCACGGCATCATCGTGTTCGACGATACCTTCAATCCCACATGGCCCGAAGTGACTGTTGGCGTCGCGGACTTCCTACGCCGGCAGGAAGGTGCTTTTTCACCCTTCTGCATAACGAAATACAAGACCTACGTATGCCGCACGCCTTTCCACGACCTCTACTCTCACGCCATCGAAACCGCGGCGGACCTCGCCGTTTTTGAACAGATCGAAATCGAGTTTCTTGGCGCAAAGGCAATCAGGCTCGAGAATCCGATGCGGCGGCGCATTCTCCATGAACTATTGGTCAAGGCGCGACTAACCGCCCTCTCCGAGAGAGCATACCGATAGAAATTCAAAGGGGCCTGTCGGAAAAATGCCTCGCCGAAGCGAGGCTAGTCCAAGGCTGCTTCGGGGAAAAGGAGAAGCAACGCAGTTCTTTTATTGGCACCCTATCTTTCCGCAAGCACACTTTCCGCCAATCCGGTACGCCTGCGTAAAGTTATACTAGGTCGCCGAGCCCTTGGCTTTCAGGCCGCGCACCAGATTTCGGCCTCGGCGAAGCGCGGTCAGACCGGCTCCCAACGCGACAATCCAAAGCACTACAGACAACACGAGACCGCTACCGCCCCACAGTGGTTCGAAGATCGAAATGACGGCACCGGCGGTGACGACCGCCATACGGTGTTGCTTCGCCATCGGGCCGGAAAAATCACTCGGCTGCCCGGTCGCTCGCCCGAGCTCCCGCACATAAGCGGTGAGCACCGCAAAGGCGGCAGCGGCCCAACCGAGCCCAATTGATCCGATCGCCGCCCCCGCGCCGACAAGGATCAGGATATCCGCCACGCGATCCGGGAATTCATTCCAGAACGGTCCGTCCGCCGCACCTTTCCCGCCCTCCACGGCGACCATCCCGTCAAAGAGATTGCAGAGCAGGCGCACCTGGCAAAAGCCTGCCGCAAGAAGAAGCAGGATGGTGTGCTGAACGCCGACGCTCACGCCAGACAACGCAAAAGCGCCGCCCGCTATGGCGGCGGCCAGCATGCTTGTCTGGGATATTTGATTCGGCGTTATGGATCTTTTTGCGAGCCATTGCGCGATGCGCTGCGCCCAGCGCGTGTCACGGCTGGCCAAAGGTCGCCGATCGCCAGTCTCCGTCATGCGAGCCCTCTCTTCCGGTAAAGCGCGTAGTTGTAGATCGTCGCGTATGATGTCGAGACGAGCAAGGGTATGGCAATGGTCTTCAAGACTTCAGGGGTGCCGCTCAGGAGATGTATCGTGGCGAGGATCGCGCTCGACCCGAGGCAGGCGATCAACGGCGGCGCCCATAGCGCCGTCAGCCCCCGGAACGATCGGGAAAGTCTTTCGACAACTGTCTTCAGGAAAAGTGTCAGGCACGCCGAGATGACACCCTGGATCACGGCTGCGGTAACGGCCTTGGGAAACGGATGGGCTCGATTGGCAAAGAGAGCCCAGCTCCCCATCGCGCAGAACGCAAAAGCAGTGTGCGTGATTGCGCTGTTCGCGACGCGCGCAAAGCCACCTCTCATGTCACGGACCACCAATAACGAACGACGTGGAAGAATATCGGCGCGGAAAACACGACGGAATCCAGCCGATCGATCAGCCCGCCGTGCCCCTCGATCAGGTTGCCCCAATCCTTGACGCCGCGATCCCGCTTGATCGCCGACATGACCAGACCACCGAAGAAACCCATCATCGTGATAACAAGCGCAAGCAGACCGGCCTGAACGGGCGTGAAAGGCGTGATCCACCACAATCCCGCACCGATCAGCGTCGCGCTGGCGACACCACCGACGAAGCCCTCGACCGTTTTAGACGGCGAGAGCCGCGGGGCAATCTTGGTCTTCCCGAACAGCTTGCCCCAAACATACTGAAGCACGTCGCTGAGCTGGACGATAATGATCAGGAACGCGATCAGCAGCACGTTCCGCCCTTCATAGCCCGGTATGCTCAGGGTCAGGAGCGCCGGAACATGCGACGCGCAGAAGACGCAGATCATCAAGGCCCACTGGACTTCGGCGATCCGGTCGAGAAACCCTTCCGTGTCACCGCGAAGGACAGAAATGATCGGCATCAGCAGAAATGAATAGACCGGTATGAAGATCGAGAAGATGCCGTATTGATGTAGCCAGAGCAGATAATACTGCATCGGCAAGACCACGAAGAAGGCAGCCGCAAGAGCCCAATGATCGGCACGACGCGTATGGGTCAGCGTGATGAACTCGCGCAGCGCCGCAAAGGAGCAAAAGCCAAACAGCACGAGCACGCCGACGCGACCAGCCAGAAAGGCGACCCCGATCAGCACGGCCATGACCCACCAGGCCTTGATGCGCGCATTCAGGTTCTCGATCGAAGCATTCGAACCATCGGGTGAAAACCTGCGCTGCAGTATATAGCCGACGATGGATGCAACGACGAGGACTGCAAGTATCCCGCAGACGAGCTTTCCGAGATCGGAGTCCACACCACTCATGCGTTTTCGCCTCGCGTGTTTGGCGAAAGCTCGAGAAGAGCGGATCGCGCGCGCTCAAGGAAGGCCTCCTTGGCCTCACCGGAAGCGAGTTGCATGGGCTGGCCGAAGGTAACGGTGCAGATGAGAGGGATTGGCACGATCTCGCCTTTCGGCATCACGCGGTTGAGATTGTTGATCCAGACAGGCACGAGCGAAATATTCGGCCGTGCGGACGCAAGGTGAAAAAGACCGCTTTTGAACGGTTGTAGCAGCTGGTCCGTCTGATTCCTCGTGCCCTCGGGAAAGAGGATCAGGGAGGAGCCGGCATCGATAGCGCTCGACATGATTTCGATGGGATCGCCCGTGCGGGTGTCACGGTCTCGCTCGATCAGCACCGCGTCGAAAACATCACGTCCGATAAAGCGGCTGATCGCAGATTTAAGCCAGTACTCGGCTCCGGCAACGGGCCGGACACGCGATCGCAGACGCGGCGGCAAGACCGCCCAGACGAGAATGAAATCGCCATGACTTGAGTGATTGGCGAAATAAACACATTGCCCGGTAAAAACGCCTTCGGCCGGCCAGATCGCACGAACCGCAGTTATGGCGCGCGCAAACACCACGATCGCAATCGCTACCGGTTTTGCGATGAACTTCCGCAATTCTCTCGCCCCCATGTTTCCCCGCCCGATATGTAGCCCTGTTCGGGATTGATCGGAAGATGGCTTGTCCGAGATTGCGCGGCATGACCAACCGTCCCCGCTGCTGAGGAAAGCGTTAACCATGGTTGGGTAGGAATGGAGCGAACACAACGGAACGAATCGATGTCGGCAAAAACAACGAAGACCCTGAAGGCAATGACCACGAGCGAGATCGTACTTTTCCCCGTAGCCTCGAGGGCCGGCGACATCGACCGCTGCGCTGCCGAACTTGAGCAACTTCATGGAGAGGACGCGGTACGTTTCTGGAAGACGGAATGCCGCCGCCTTGCTGACGAACTGAGTGCGCTTGGCCTTTCCGAAGACGACGTGCGCGAACAGGTGCTGGTGTTCCAGGCCGAAGTTCAGAGCGCGATGATGAAGCGCTGTCAGGCGCGTGCCATTTCAAAGAGCCGAGCTGGCCACGCGATAAAGCGGTAAGCAGGAAGCCGAACACGGATCGTTTCTGGGCTCTCGATGCCCGCTGCGCATGCAGGCGGTCTATACGGTTTTCAGGCTGGCATTGCCGTCCGTCGTCGCAAGTGCCTCGAATTCTTCAGCAGGATTGTTGGTCAATGCGGCCGTGCCTGCTTGCCATTTTAAAGTTCCTGCCCAAAATCTATACTAAAGCTTCACCATTTCGGCTGATCGCTGGAAAAGATGAACGACAAGAACGCATGCCTTGAACCGTAAGTTGCGCCGCACCAGGGGAGGAAGCGCATGTTTTCGGGTGGCTTGAAGTTTTCATTGCCGGATGAGGTGGAAGCCCTGCGCGAAAGCGTCCGCCGCTTCGCTTCGGACCGGATCGCACCATTTGCAGCGCAATCGGATGCGACGAACAGCTTCCCGATGTCGCTCTGGCGTGAAATGGGCGAGATGGGCCTGCTCGGCATTACCGCCGGGAGGATTACGGCGGTAGCGGGCAGGGCTACCTCGCTCACTGTGTCGCCATGGAAGAAATAAGCCGCGCCTCAGCCTCCGTCGGCTTGAGTTATGGCGCGCACTCGAACCTCT
This sequence comes from Rhizobium grahamii, assembly GCF_009498215.1. Lineage (NCBI taxonomy): Bacteria > Pseudomonadati > Pseudomonadota > Alphaproteobacteria > Hyphomicrobiales > Rhizobiaceae > Rhizobium > Rhizobium grahamii. Next base: position 3,333,299 of record NZ_CP043498.1, read on the forward strand.
GCGTCAACCAGATCAACAGAAACGGAACGCCGGACCAGAAAGCGCGATACCTGCCCAAGCTCGTCTCGGGAGAGCACGTCGGGGCGCTTGCCATGTCCGAGCCGGGATCCGGATCCGACGTCGTCTCCATGAAGCTTCGAGCCGAGAAGCGCGGTGACGGGTATGTGCTCAATGGTAGCAAGATGTGGATTACCAACGGTCCTGACGCCAGCGTTCTTGTCGTCTACGCCAAGACCGATCCCGATGCCGGACCACGCGGCATTACCGCATTCCTGGTCGAAAGCGGCTTCGGCGGCTTTTCGACCGGCCCCAAGCTCGACAAGCTCGGCATGCGTGGCTCCCATACATCGGAACTGATCTTTTCGAACTGCATCGTGCCGGCGGAAAATGTGCTCGGCACCGTCGGCGGCGGCGTGCGCGTGCTGATGTCCGGGCTGGACTACGAGAGAGTCGTCCTCTCCGCAGGTCCGCTGGGAATCATGGCCGCCTGCATGGACGTTGTCGTTCCCTATCTTCATGAGAGGAAGCAGTTCGGCCAGCCCATCGGCGAGTTTCAGCTAATGCAGGGCAAGCTGGCCGACATGTACGTGACGATGAATGCGGCCCGCGCTTATGTCTACGCCGTCGCCTCGGCATGCGATCGCGGAGAGACGACCCGCAAGGATGCCGCCGGCTGCATTTTATACGCGGCGGAGAAGGCCACGCTCATGGCGCTCGACGCGATACAGACGCTAGGTGGCAACGGCTATACCAACGATTATCCCGCCGGCCGTTTGCTGCGCGATGCCAAACTCTATGAAATCGGCGCCGGCACCTCCGAGATCCGGCGCATGCTGATTGGCCGCGAACTCTTCGCGGAAACCGCGTGATTTAGAAAATTCACCTTGGCCAGATCCGGTGGCAAATGACGGTCCTCAAATCGCAAATCTCACCGAATTCCGAAAGCTTTCGCGCCAATCTCACGGCCCTGGCGGAGGCAGTCAGGGTCGTCGAGGAAGCAGCGGCTGCAGCAGTGATGGGTGGCGGCACAGCGGCGCGGGAGAGGCATGTAAAGCGCGGGAAAATGCTTCCCCGAGACCGCATCGCGGCCTTGCTCGACGCGGCGACGCCTTTCCTTGAGTTCAGTGTCACGGCCGCGCACGGCATGTATGGAAGCGAGGCGCCGGCAGCCGGCCTGATCACCGGAATTGGCCGAGTGGAAGGCCGCGAATGCATGATTGTCTGCAATGATGCAACCGTCAAAGGCGGCACTTACTATCCAATGACGGTGAAGAAGCACTTGCGTGCCCAGGAAATTGCCGCGCAGAACAGGTTGCCCTGCATCTACCTCGTCGATTCCGGCGGCGCCAATCTGCCGAACCAGGACGAGGTTTTTCCCGACAGGGAACATTTCGGCCGTATCTTCTTCAATCAGGCAAATATGTCGGCAGCCGGAATCCCGCAGATTTCGGTTGTCATGGGATCGTGCACGGCAGGCGGCGCCTATGTGCCGGCGATGTCCGACGAAGCGATTATCGTGCAGGGCCAGGGCACTATTTTCCTGGCCGGTCCGCCGCTGGTGCGGGCAGCCACCGGGGAGGTCGTGTCGGCGGAAGACCTCGGCGGCGGCGATGTCCACACCCGGCTATCCGGCGTCGCAGATCACCTTGCCCGAGATGACGCTCACGCGCTCGCCATCGCCCGGCGCGTCGTCGCGAACCTGAACCGCACCAAGCAGTCACCGGTTACACTCCAGACCGCTGAAGCGCCACTTTACGACCCGGCAGAGATTGCGGGGATCGTACCCGCCGATATCAGGACGCCCTACGACGTCCGCGAGGTGATCGCGCGCATCGTGGACGGGTCCCGGTTCGACGAATTCAAAGCACGCTATGGAACGACCCTCGTCTGCGGCTTTGCCCATATCTACGGCATGCCCGTCGGGCTGGTCGCCAACAATGGCGTGCTGTTTTCCGAATCCGCGCTCAAGGGTACGCATTTCGTTGAGCTGTGCTCCCAACGAAAGATACCGCTCCTCTTCCTCCAGAATATCACCGGCTTCATGGTCGGCCGGAAATACGAAACCGAAGGGATTGCAAAGCACGGCGCAAAGCTCGTTACGGCCGTCGCAACGACCGCCGTCCCGAAACTGACGATGATGATCGGCGGATCGTTTGGTGCCGGAAATTATGGAATGGCGGGAAGGGCATTCTCGCCGCGTTTCCTCTGGAGTTGGCCGAACAGCCGAATATCCGTCATGGGAGGCGAGCAGGCTGCCGGCGTACTGGCAACCGTGCGGGGCGACGCCCTTTCCAGAGCCGGAACGCCTTGGACGCAAGAGGAAGAAACGGCTTTCAAGCAGCCCGTGCTCGACCTCTTCGAGCGCCAGAGCCACCCGCTTTACGCCTCCGCGCGGCTTTGGGACGACGGCGTGATCGATCCGGCAAAGAGCCGTGACGTGATCGGCCTTTCCCTATCCGCTTCCCTGAATGCTCCGATCGAAGACACGCGCTTCGGCCTGTTTCGGATGTGAGGTCGCCGATGTTTCGGAAAATTCTCGTAGCCAACCGTGGTGAGATTGCCTGCAGGGTCATCAGGACCGCTCGGCGGATGGGTATCGCGACTGTTGCTGTCTATTCCGATGCCGATGTCGGCGCCCTGCATGTCGAGATGGCGGACGAGGCAGTCCGTCTGGGTCGTGCGCCGGCGGAAGATAGCTATCTCTCGATCGAGCGCGTCGTCGCGGCGGCCGAACGTACCGGCGCCGAGGCCATCCATCCCGGCTACGGCTTCCTGTCGGAGAACGCCGATTTTGCGGCAGCGGTGGGACAGGCGGGCATTGTCTTCATCGGTCCGCTGCCATCGGCAATCCGTGCAATGGGACTGAAAGACGCGGCCAAAAGCCTGATGGAGCAATCCGGCGTCCCGGTGGTGCCGGGCTATCACGGAACGGAACAGGGGGAGGGACTGCTTGCGGATCAGGCGGCCTTGATCGGCTATCCGGTTCTCATCAAGGCGCGCGCAGGCGGAGGCGGCAAGGGCATGCGCCGCGTCGATCACGAGGAGGATTTTCCCGAGGCATTACAGGCAGCCAAAAGAGAAGCAAAAGGCGCGTTCGGCGACGATGCGATCCTTCTTGAACGCTATCTTCTCCAACCGCGACATATCGAAGTGCAGGTCTTTGGAGACCGGCATGGAAACGTTGTTCATCTCTTCGAGCGCGACTGCTCCCTGCAACGACGGCATCAGAAGGTGATCGAGGAAGCACCTGCGCCAGGAATGACGCCGGAGATGCGACGCGCCATGGGTGATGCCGCCGTGCGTGTAGCGCGTGCGATCGGCTATCAGGGGGCGGGAACGGTTGAGTTCATCGCAGACGTGTCGAGCGGCCTCTCGCCCGATCGCTTCTACTTCATGGAAATGAACACCCGTCTCCAGGTGGAGCACCCGATCACCGAAGCAATAACAGGCGTCGATCTGGTGGAATGGCAGCTTCGGGTCGCAGCCGGCGAGCCGCTGCCGATGAAGCAATCCGAACTGGAGATCTACGGCTGGGCGTTCGAGGCACGGCTTTACGCCGAGGATGCCGCCAAGGGCTTCCTACCGGCAACCGGGACCCTAAAGCAGCTCGAGTTTACCGACGTCAGCGCCCGCATCGACAGCGGAGTGAGAGCCGGAGACGTGATATCACCCTACTACGACCCTCTGATCGCGAAGATCATTGTCCATGGCCCTACACGGGCGGCAGCGCTTTCCCGGCTGAACAGGGCGTTGAGAACATCCTATGTGGCCGGCGTCACCACCAATCTCGAATTTCTCGAACGGCTGGCGAGCGTGGAGGAATTCATTGCGGGGCATCCCGACACAGGCATCATCGACCGGAACTTCCAGGAGCTGACGGAAAACCGTCCTCCCGAAGACGGCGTGATTGCCCTTGCCGCCGTGCTGTCGCTTGAGACAACCACTTCGCCGGACCAGACGGATCCCTGGTCGGCACTTGGTTACTGGCAGCTTTGGGGCGAAATGCAGCGGATCGTAACGCTCGAGCATGACGCAGGCCATGCAAGTCTGCGGGTTGCCGCCAAGGGTTTCGATTTCTTTGCTGTCCACGATGGCCGCCGGGTCATCCCCGTGAAGATCGTCGGGCGCGGCGAGGGGACATTCAAGGCGGAAGTCGACGGCAGACAGGTCGAGGTAAAGGCTGGGACCGTCTCTCGCCATCTGACCCTGCACCTGGATGGCCGAACCCATGCATTTCGCCTGCCCGATCCACTCAGCGACGAAGCTGAAGATAGCGCAAGCGAAGACCATCTGATCGCCCCGATGCCCGGTCTGGTCAAAATCATCCGGACAGAGAAGGGGGCCGTGGTTTCCAAAGGCGCGCCTCTCGTGGTGATGGAAGCCATGAAGATGGAACTCAGCCTCGTCGCACCACGCGACGGTACAATTGATTTGGTCGATGTCTACGAAGGGCAGCACGTCGGAGAAGGGACTGTCTTGGTGACACTCAAAGCGGAGGATACCGGCTCGTGACGGAACAAGCATTGCTTCCTCGCGACGTCTCGATTGTCGAAATGGCGCCGCGCGACGGACTTCAGAACGAAAAGAAGATCATTCCCACCGAAGCAAAAGTCGCGCTTGTCGACAGGATCTCCAATTGCGGTTTCGAACGCATCGAGGTCACGAGCTTTGTCAGCCACAAATGGGTGCCGCAACTGGCGGACGCCAAAGAGGTGATGGCCTCGATTCGGCGCAGGCCCGGCGTCCGCTACGCGGTGCTGACGCCCAATATGCGCGGTTTCGAAGCAGCTATGCTCGCCGGCGCCGATGAAGTGGCGATCTTTGCTTCCGCCTCGGAAAGCTTTTCAAGGCACAACATCAACTGCTCGATTGCCGAAAGTATCGAACAATTTCGACCGGTCGCGCTTGCGAGCAAGGAGAGGGGGATCCCCTTGCGCGGGTATGTCAGTTGCGTTGTCGAGTGTCCCTATGAAGGTGCGGTATCGCCCAGTGCGTCCGCTGATGTCGTCGAACAGTTGCACAGGCTGGGATGTTACGAGATCAGCCTGGGCGATACCATCGGCAAGGGTCGTCCGGAGGCGGTCGACAGGATGTTACTGACGGTTTTGTCTTCCGCCCCGGCAACGATGCTTGCAGGCCACTTTCACGACACCGATGGCTGGGCGCTCGAGAACATCGGCGTCTCCCTCGAGCATGGACTGCGGGTTTTCGATGCGTCCGTCGGCGGCCTTGGCGGGTGCCCCTATGCCCCAGGTTCGGCTGGCAACGTGGATACACTGGCGGTCGCCAATTACCTCTCGCGAAAAGGCTTCCGCACCGGCCTGCTGACGGAAAAACTTCAGGAAGCTGCCGCGTTTGCGCATAGTCTGAGGAGTGCGGACTGATGCCTAAAACCGTCGATATCACCACCGATGCACGGGGCGTTGCCCGGCTCACCTTGATGCGCCCTGAAAAGCACAACGCAATGTCGCCTGAGATGATCGACGACCTGACGGAAGCAGCACACAGTCTCAGGACAGATCCCGACGTCCGCCTTATCGTCCTGGCAGGCGAGGGCAAGAGCTTCTGCGCGGGCGGAGATCTCGACTGGATGCGATCGCAGTTTGCCGCATCGCGAGCCGAGCGGATGTCGGAAGCAAGACGGCTTGCGATGATGTTCAAGGCGCTCAACGATATTCCGAAGCCGCTTATTGCGAGCGTCCACGGCAATGCGTTTGGCGGCGGGATCGGATTGGTCTCCGTGTGCGACAGCGCTGTCGCAAGCCCGCAAGCCCGTTTCGGCCTGACCGAAGTCCGGCTGGGCATCATACCGGCCACGATCAGCCCCTACGTCATCGCCCGGATTGGTGCGCCCGCCGCCCGCCGGTTTTTTATGTCAGGTGCACTTTTCGACGCTCCCACTGCTCTGAGGATCGGACTTGTGAGCGTGGTTGGCGGGGATGATCTTGATGCCGCCTTGGACGCTGAAATCGAAGAGTTTCTTGCGGCTTCGCCCCAAGCAGCCGCTCACGCGAAGTCACTGGTCGCTTCACTCTCCACCGAGATCACCGCCGAAGTCATCGAGGAGGTCGTTCGCAAGCTCGCCGATAGCTGGGAGACCGAAGAGGCACAAACGAGGATAGCAGCCTTCTTCGCAAAGCGCGCATCCGGCAGCGTTTAGGATGGGTGGGCCAACGCGAGCTCTACCATCGATCGCAGCGACGGCGAAAACTCTTGACTTGATTTATTCCGATAGTGTCCAACTTTCCCGTTTGGCTCCGTGGGGGAAGGGCCGTTCCTCGCCTTCCACGCAGCCTGTCTGTTTGTGCGTCTAAATCGATTCGCATCGTTTATGATTATTGCGCGCGTCTCGTCCGGTTTTCACGGCCAAGGACGTGAAATTGTTCATGCGGCAGTCATATTCGGCAGTGCAAAAGGCAACGCTGATCACCACAACCTCGTTTGGATCCAGAACCGAACCCATGTCTATTTCCGCCACGTCTCCGAGCCCGTCCCGCGAGTCCGAAACGAAGCAGATCGATCATAATGACTCGATCCGTTCGACCTATCTTTCTATCGAAGACATAAAGGCGATGGGCGCTTCCGCAGCGCGCGAAGGCGTGGCCTCGCTGCCAGCATTCGCCCCCTTCGATTTCTTTGCCCGACACAAGGAAAACGAGAAGGAAATTCTGCGCGTCTACCGGACGACCGCGACCGATGTCGAGTCGGGCGAGACGATTACGCCGGCCGCCGAATGGCTTCTGGATAACCACTACATCGTCGAAGAAGCGATCCAGGAAGTCCGCCGCGACTTTCCGAAGAAGTTCTATCGCGAACTGCCGACGATCTCGGTCGGCGGCGTTCAGGTTCCGCGGACGCTTGCTCTGGCCTGGCTCTATGTCGCGCATACACACAGCACGATCTCGCAGGAAAGCCTGACGGCGCTCGTCGACGGTTTTCAGGAAACGGAAACGCTGCGGATTGGCGAACTCTGGGCGCTGCCATCGCTTGTCCGATACGTTCTGGTTGAAAATCTGCGTCGCATCTCGATCCGCGTAGAACGCAGCCGCCGCATGCGCCGGCGGGCGAACGAGGCTGCCGATGCGCTGGTCCGCCTGACGGAGCCCGGCAAGGCTGCCGAATACCTCAAGTCGCTGGAATCGCTGGCGGAAGACAACACCTTCTCGACCCAGTTCCTTTACCGCATGCGCGATGGCTCGCAGGCATCGAGCCTTGCGATCGCGTGGCTTGACGAGCGCCTGGAAGCGCTCGGCCGCGATACCGAGGGCGCGACGATGGCGGAGCACAGCCGCCTGTCCTCCGGCAACGTCACGATGGGCAACATCATCCGCAGCCTGCGCGAAATCGACGATACGGAATGGTCGGTCTGGGTCGAGCAGGTAAGCCACGTCGACCGACTACTCTGGGAAAACTCGGACTACGGCGTCCTGGATTCCGGATCGCGCAACAAGTACCGCAAGCAGATCGAAAAGCTCGCCAAGCGCTCGACGATGACCGAAATGGAGATCGCGCAACTCGCGCTAGACATGACGGACGAGGCGCGCAGCTCGGAAGAGCCGCAGCCGCATGAGCCGAACGTCGGCGGCTTCCTGACGGGAATGCAGCGGCCGAAACTCGAGTCCAGAGCCAGCTATCGTCCGACACTGGTCCAGCACTTCGTCCGTGCCGTCCGCAAATTCAACTGGTTGTCGATCGCGGTTCCGGTGATCCTGCTCACGATCATTGCCATGGTCGTCGTCGGGCGCTTCATGGCGCATGCCGGCATGGGCCCGGCTGAAATCGCGCTCCTGCTGATCATGTTCGCGTTGCCGGCCTCCGAAGGTGCGACCGGTCTGTTCAACACCGTGCTCTCCTTCTTCGTTACCCCGGCACGGCTGGTCGGTTACGAGTTCAAGGAAGGCATTCCCGAAGATGCCCGGACGCTACTCGTCGTTCCCTGCCTGATCTCCAACCGGGATAGCGTCGACGAACTCGTCCGCAACCTCGAGGTCCACTATCTCGCGAACCCGCGTGGCGAAATCTACTTCGCGCTGCTGAGCGACTGGCCGGACAGCCAGGTCGAAGAGACCGCTGCCGATCTGGAAGTTCTGGACTACGCTCGTCGCGAAGTCGCCAACCTGTCGGCACGCTACGCCTATGACGGCAAGACGCGCTTCTACCTCCTGCACCGCCGCCGCCTCTACAACCCCTCCGAAGGCGCATGGATGGGATGGGAACGCAAACGCGGCAAGCTGCACGAGCTCAACATGCTCCTGCGCGGCGACCGCGATACGACATACCTTCCGGGCGCCAATATCGTCCCTGAGAACGTTCAGTACGTCATGACCCTCGATGCCGACACGCGCCTCATGCGTGATGCGGTCACGAAGCTCGTTGGCAAGCTCTACCACCCGATCAACCGCCCGGTCCTGAACCCAGCGACCGGACGCGTCGAAAGCGGCTACGGCGTTCTGCAGCCGCGTGTGACGCCCTCGCTGACGACGGGCAAGGATGCCTCGGTCTTCCAGCGCGTGTTCTCGATCAACCGCGGTCTCGACCCCTATGTCTTCACGGTCTCCGACGTCTATCAGGACCTCGCCGGCGAAGGCACTTTCACCGGCAAGGGCCTCTATCACGTCGATGCCTTCGAAGCCTCTCTGAAGGGTCGGATCGAAGAGAATGCCGTTCTCAGCCACGACCTTCTCGAAGGTTCGATGGCACGCTGCGCACTCGTCACCGACCTGGAACTCGTCGAAGACTTCCCGACCCGCTACGAAGTCGAAACCTCCCGCCAGCATCGCTGGGCGCGTGGCGACTGGCAGCTGCTTCCCTACATGTTCAATCCCAAGCACGGCGTCACCGCTCTTGGCCGCTGGAAGATGTTCGATAACCTGCGCCGTTCGCTGACGCCGATCGCCTGGTTCTTCGCAGCGGTGCTCGGCTGGTACTTCATGGACCCGCTCGGCGCGCTGGTGTGGCAGATCCTGTTGATCTTCTGCCTGTTCGTTGCTCCGACGCTATCCCTGATCAACGGCATCATCCCGCGGACGAGCGACATTGTAGCTCGCGCCCACCTGTATACCGTCTGGTCGGATATCCGCGCGGCGAATGCCCAGGTGGCATTGCGCATCGTCTTCATCGCCGACTCCGCCTGCATGATGGCGGACGCGATCGGCCGCTCGATCTACCGCCTGTTCTTCAGCCACAAGCTGATGCTCCAGTGGCGAACCGCCGCAAGCGTTCAGGCCGGCAAACAGGGCACGATCGTTTCCTACTACAAGGCGATGTGGCACGCGCCCGTGCTCGCCGTGCTCGCCCTCGCGTTCGCAGCCCTTTCCGGCGACAAGGCTTATTTCGTCGGCATCCCGTTTGCGCTGCTTTGGATCCTTTCGCCGCTCGTCGCCTACTACGTGAGCCAATCGGCAGAGACGGAAGATCGGATGCACGTCCCCGATGCCGTTTCCAGCGAGCTTCGCAAGATCGCGCGCCGCACCTGGCGCTACTACGAAGCGTTCACGACGGTCGAACAGAATTACCTGCCGCCTGACAACGTGCAGGAAACACCACATGTCATCGTGGCCACACGCACCTCGCCGACCAACATCGGTGTCTATCTCCTCTCGGTCGTTTCCGGACGGCATTTCGGTTGGTTCTCCTTCGAGGAGACGCTCGAACGGCTGGAGCAGACGATCGCAACCGTCGACAAGATGGAGAAATTCCGCGGCCATCTGTTCAACTGGTATCACACCGATACGTTGCAGACGCTTGGACCTCGCTACGTTTCCGCGGTCGACAGCGGCAATCTCGCCGGTCATCTGATCGCGATCTCGTCTGCATGCCGCAATTGGGCTGAAGCACCTTCGGCACACATGCAGGGTAACCTCGACGGCGTTGGCGATACCGCGGGCATTCTTGGTGAAGCGCTCGCCGAGTTGCCTGACGACCGCAAGACCGTCCGTCCGCTGCGCCGTCGTCTGGAAGAACGCATCATCGGTTTCCAGAATGCGCTTGCAGCCGTGAAGCGCGAACACGAGTTCGCGTCCATCCGAATCATCAACCTCGCGGTCCTCGCCCGCGATATCCAGAAGCTGGCGGCAAACCTCGACCACGAGGTCAAGTCGGCGCTGAGCGCCGAAGTCACCCGCTGGGCGGAATCGCTGGTAAAGGTCTGCGAAGCGCATATCTCCGACAGCACTTTCGACCTCGCCAACATCGACGCCCTGCGCCCGCGCCTCGTCGCACTGCGCGACAAGGCACGCGATCTCGCGTTCTCGATGGACTTTGGCTTCCTGTTCCGTCCGGAGCGTCGCCTGCTGTCGATCGGTTACCGCGTCGAGAGCGCCGAGCTCGATCAAGCTTGCTACGATCTGCTCGCATCGGAATGCCGCCTGACCAGCCTCTTCGGCATCGCCAAGGGCGACCTGCCGACGGAACATTGGTACCGCCTCGGCCGTCAGGTCGTGCCGGTTGGATCGCGCGGCGCGCTGGTCTCCTGGTCCGGCTCGATGTTCGAATACCTGATGCCACCACTCGTCATGCAGGAGCGCGGCGGCGGCATCCTCAACCAGACCAACAACCTGGTTGTCGTCGAGCAGATGAACTACGGCCGCAAGCTTGGTATCCCGTGGGGTATCTCGGAAGCCGCCTTCAACGCTCGCGACCATAACCTGAACTACCAGTACACCAACTTCGGCGTTCCGACGCTCGGCCTCAAGCGCGGCCTTGGCCACAACGCGGTCATCGCGCCTTATGCTTCGCTGCTCGCCAGCCAGTACAATCCGGAAGCCGCGATCGAGAACCTCGATCGCCTGCGAAAGCTTGGCGCTCTCGGCAAGTATGGTTTCTATGACGCCGTCGACTTCACGCCGACGCGCGTGCCGGAAGGCAAGACCTGTGCGGTGGTCTACAACTACTACGCACACCACCACGGCATGTCGATCGCAGCCGTCGCCAACGTTGCCTTCAATGGCCATCTCCGCGAACTCTTCCACTCGGATCCGGTCATCGAGGCTGCTGAGCTTCTTCTGCAGGAAAAGGCACCGCGCGACATCCCCGTCATGAGCGGCAAGCATGAATCCGATACGCCTGCCAGCATTCATGACGATTTGCTGCGTCCGGAACTGCGCAAGATCTACAACCCCTCGGAACGCGACCGGGAAGTGGTCTTCCTCTCCAACGGCCACTATTCCCTGATGCTGACCGCAACAGGTGCTGGCTACGCACGCTGGAATGGCCAGTCGGTTTCGCGCTGGAAAGCCGACCCGACGGAAGATCGCTGGGGCAGTTTCATCTTCCTGCGCGATACGACGACCAACGAATGGTGGTCCACAACCACCGAACCGAAGAGCGTCGAAGGAGAAGAGGTCAAGGTTCTCTTCGCTGACGAGAAGGCCGAGTTCACCAAGACCGTCGGCGATCTGACCAGCGAAGTCGAATGCATCGTTGCCACCGAGCATGACGCGGAAGGCCGCAGGCTGACCCTGATCAACAGCGGCACCGAAGACCGCTTCATCGAGGTCACATCCTATCTCGAGCCTGTGCTGACGACCGATGATACCGACAACGCTCATCCCGCTTTCGCGCGCATGTTCGTGAAGACGGAAGTGGGCAAGCGGGGCGATGTTATCCGTGCCGAACGCAACAAGCGCGATCCAAACGAGCCGAACATGGCCGTTGCGCACCTGATCGTCGACAGTGCGGGCACATCGCGGCACACGGAATTCGAAACCGACCGCCGCAAGTTCCTGGGACGCGGCCGTAGCCTCGCCAATGCGGCGGCGTTCGATGCCGGTGCAACACTCTCCGGCACGGACGGCTTTACGCTCGATCCCATCCTGTCTCTGCGGCGCACCGTTCGCGTCCCGGCCGGCAAGAAGGTCAGCGTGATTTTCTGGACGATCGCTGCGCCGACCCGCAACGAGGTCGACCAGGCCGTCAACCGCTATAGGCACGCTGATGCTTTCAATCATGAGCTCGTCCAGGCCTGGACGCGCACGCAGGTGCAGATGCGCCATGTCGGCGTGACGTCGCAGCAGGCGGCAGCCTTCCAGTATCTCGGTCGCCATCTGGTTTATCCGGATATGCATCTGCGCGCTGATGCGGCAGCGGTCGAAGCAGGCATGCAGTCACAGTCGTCGCTTTGGCCTCTGGCGATCTCGGGCGACTTCCCGATCTTCACCTTGCGCATCAACGACGACATGGACCTCGACATTGCCCGCGAAGCGCTGCTGGCCCAAGAATACCTGCGGTCGCGCGGCGTGACGGCAGACCTCGTCATCATGAATGAGCGAGCTTCCTCCTACGCTCAGGACATGCAGCACGCGGTCGACCAGATGGCGGAGAACGTGCGTCGCCTGGGTCAAGCGGATGGATTGAGGCAGCATATCTTCACAGTCCGCAAGGACCTGATGGAGGAGGCGACCTACCACGCCCTCATTTCCGCGTCGCGCGTCACCTTCCATGCCAAGAACGGCAAGATCATCGACCAGATCAACCGTGCCGTTGCTCTGTTTGCCCCTTCGAAGGAGGAGCAGCAGGAACTCGAACGGGGAGATCGTGCAAAGCCCCTGACGAAGCGCATTGCGCCCGTGGCGGCAACGACAATCCCGGCCGTAGAAATCAAGGACGAAGGGGACCTCAATTTCTGGAACGGTATCGGCGGGTTCTCCGGCGATGGCCGCGAGTATGTCGTACGACTGGCCGGCGGCACCTTTACGCCGCATCCATGGATCAACGTGATCTCGAACGACAAGTTCGGCTTCCACGTATCGGCCGAAGGCGCTGGTTTCACCTGGAGCACCAACTCGCGCGACTACCAGCTGACCTCTTGGTCGAACGACGCGGTCATCAACCGCCCCGGCGAAGCCATCTATGTCGTGGACCGGGATAACGGTGCCGTCATGACGCCTTACGCTGCCCTTTCTCAGCGGCCGGACGTCCGTTTCGAAGCGCGGCATGGCCTCGGCTACTCGGTCTTCTCGAGCGTTCAGAACGAACTGGCGCTTGAGCTGACGCAGACGGTCGATCGCGAACGGCCCGTAAAACTGCAGCGACTCCGGCTACGAAACACCGGCGCCACCGCGAAGAAGTTGCGTCTCTACGGCTACGTTGAATGGGTCCTCGGCAACAATCCGCAGAAGACAGCCCCATTCATTCTTTCGGAGCATGACGTCGAAGCGGATGCCCTTTTCGCGGGCAACAACTACAGCATCGACTACTCGGGGCGGATTGCATTCTTTGCCGCGAGTGAAAAGATCTCGAGCTTCAGCGCCAGCCGTCGCGAATTCGTCGGCAAAGGCGGAACGATCCAGGCGCCGAAGGCCGTAACCGGCGGTGCCGTGCTGTCGAGCGCCTGCGAACTCGACGGCGATCCGGCGGCTGCGCTTGCGATCGATATCGAGATCGCAGCCGGCGAAGAACGCGACGTTGTTTTCTACCTCGGCGATACCGCCACGAGAGAAGAGGCACGGGCCGCCATTGCCGGCGTGAAACAGGTCGAGTTCGATGAAGCGGTTGATGCGAACCGCGACTTCTGGCAGCGCTTCACCGGCAAACTGCAGATCTCCACGCCCGACCAGGGCATGAACAACCTCGTCAACACGTGGCTGCCCTATCAGAGCCTCGGTTGCCGCATCATGGCCCGAACAGCCTTTTACCAGGCGAGCGGCGCCTTCGGCTTCCGAGACCAGCTACAGGATACGCTTGCCTTCGTGCTGCACGAGCCATCGATCGCGCGGAAGCAGATCCTCAATGCGGCATCGCGCCAATTCCGTGAAGGCGACGTGCAGCATTGGTGGCTTCCGGGCACCGGCGCCGGCGTTCGGACGATGATCTCCGACGATGTGGTCTGGCTGGCTTATGCCATCCATCACTATTGCACGGTCACCGGCGACAAGAGCGTGCTCGACGAGCAACTGGCCTTCATCGAAGGGCCAGAACTCCTCGAAGGTCAGCATGACTCGTTCTATCGGCCTGAGATCTCCGAAGACAAGGTGAGCATTTACGAGCACGCTGCCATGGCGCTCGATCTCGCGATCGAACGCAAGGGCGCCAATGGTCTGCCGCTCTTCCTTGGTGGCGACTGGAACGACGGCATGAATCGAGTCGGCATCGGCGGCAAGGGCACGAGCGTTTGGCTCGGCTGGTTCCTTGCCGGCGCGCTCCGCTCGTTCGGCGCCTACGCCGAAGAGCGTGGTGACACGGCTCGGGCAACGCGGTGGGCAACGCACCTCCAGGAACTCAAGGCGGCACTCGAAACCGCCGCCTGGGACGGCGCCCACTACCGCCGCGGCACTTTCGACGATGGCAGCCTTCTCGGATCGAAGGAAAGCCTCGAATGCCAGATCGACTCCATTGCGCAGTCGTGGAGCGTTCTGTCCGGTGAAGGCGACGCGGCCCATTCCGCCAAAGCGATGGAATCGGTTCTTTCGAAGCTTGTCGACTTCGACGCAAGGATCATCCGGCTGTTCACGCCACCTTTTGCCAACTCCGCGAAGGACCCAGGCTACATCAAGGCCTATCCGCCCGGCGTGCGCGAAAACGGCGGCCAGTACACCCATGCGGCAACCTGGGTGGTCATGGCGCTTGCCGAGCTCAATCGCGGCGACGACGCGTTGCGGTGCTTCGATCTGCTCAACCCGATCAGCCATGCCCGCGATATCGCATCGGCCGAACGCTATCGCGTCGAGCCCTACGTCATTGCTGCCGATGTCTACGGCGAAGGCACCTTGACGGGTCGTGGCGGCTGGACATGGTATACCGGCTCGGCTGGATGGCTCTATCGCGCTGCCATCGAAGGCATTTTGGGAATCCGGCTAAAGAATGGTCGCCTTCACGTACGTCCGGCGTTGCCGAGCGCGTGGGAAGGCTTCTCGGCAGAGATAGAGCATTCGGGCGCTAAATATCTCATTTCGGTCTCAAAATCGTCCCATCCACGCGGTTATGCTGTGGCCATCAACGGACGCGAAGTCACCGATCCCGACGAGGGATATCCGGTCGGATAACCAGCATTCTCAAGCTTACCATCCGGCGTTCCGTTGCGGCCAAGAGGGAAACCTTTTGGCCGCAACGGCGTTTGCAAGACGGAAAGCAGGAGAGGTTCATGTTATCACGGCCAGACACTCATCATGTCGGGAAGGCGAGCGTTGCGACTGCCGGTAACCGGAAGCGCGACACACGGTTGGATGTTCTTCGTGGTCTTGCGCTGATAACGATCTTCATCAATCACGTCCCCGGGCAGATCTTCGAGGCCGTCACGACCAAGAACTTCGGCTTTTCCGATGCGGCCGAGGCCTTTGTGCTGATTTCGGGAATCGCGGTCGGACTTGCCTACGGCGCCCGTTTCGAGGTTGCCTCATGGCTAGTGACGGCTAAAAAAGCCGCTAAGCGTGCCTTCACCCTCTACCTCGCGCATATGATCACGACGTTCATGACCCTTGCGCTCTTCCTGACGGGCGCCTGGATATTCCACCGACCGGGTCTGCTATGTGAGATCAATATCCTTGCGGTCCTCACGAACCTGCAGGCCGGAATTCCCTCGCTTCTGCTGTTGGGGCATCAGATCGGCTATAACAACATCCTGCCAATGTACGGCGCGCTGATGTTGATCGTACCGATCGTGCTGTTGCTGAACGCGCGGAGCCCTCTCCTGGCCCTGGCGGTGTCGGCAAGCGTCTGGCTGGCCGCCGGCATCTTCGAAATTGCACCGCACAATACGTTGATCGAGGGTTACTGGTTCCTCAACCCGCTGTCCTGGCAGTTCCTGTTCACGATCGGCATCGTCGGCATGACGCATGTTCGCAATGGCGGAAAGCTTCCCACGCATCCTCTCCTGATGCTTCTGTCGGCATGCTATGTCGCGCTGTCCTTCGTCTGGGTGGTCGGCCAGTATTGGGCCCTTGGAAACGCTCTCGCGTCCCTGGGCCTACCTCCTGTTCTCACGGGCTTCGACAAGACGTTCCTGTCGCTGCCGCGTCTTCTGCATGTACTGGCGCTTGCCTACCTCGTGATCAACATTCCGGCACTGTCCCAGCTTCTGCGCCGCTCCGAGAACAATCCGTTGGTCGTCTTCGGTCGCCATTCGCTGAACATCTTCGTCGCCGGCACCATTCTCGCGATGGTCGGGCAGGTCATTCTCTACATCAACAACCGAGACCAGATCGTTGGCCCGATCTTCGTCGTCCTCGGCATCGCGTTGCAGTTTGCCTATGCCTACCACCTTGAGCGCAAGCGTAAGCTTGGGCGTGCAGATCGTCCGCAGTTGGCCCATCGCGGAATGCAGCCGGTGCCGGTTCGCGCCAGCCATATGCAGGATATGAAACGAAAGTGAGAAGGGCGGCATTGGCCGGCGTCGCGGCGCAAAATTCTTGACTCTTGGACAAAACCTTTTATGAGCAGCGTTGGAAAAGGAATATCCATGGTTCGCGACGAACACGCCATTGCTGTTAGCAATGACCGGGCACAAAGTGCCGGGATGGATATTGCCGTTCCGGTTTCTTCCAAAACCAAGGCCAAAACGACGACGAAAACCGTCTGACGTCTCTGGCCTGCCGCTCTCTCCCCGGCCCGGCTGGGGACAGGAAGCCGCGATCCATTCGCCGCTTTCCCCCTCACCGGACAAGAGGAGAGAAGAGAAAGAGAGCTTGAGAAATGGGTTTTAAAGTTGCAGTAGCGGGAGCGACCGGAAATGTGGGCAGAGAGATGCTCAACATCCTTTCGGAACGTGGTTTCCCGTAGATGAAGTTGTAGCGCTGGCATCAGCCCGATCGCAGGGAACGACGGTTTCCTATGGCGACAAGACGCTGAAGGTCGCCAATCTCGAGAATTATGATTTCTCCGACACCGACATCTGCCTGATGTCCGCCGGCGGCGAGGTCTCCAAGAAGTGGTCGCCGAAGATCGGCGCGCAGGGCTGCGTCGTGATCGATAACTCGTCCGCATGGCGCTATGATGCCGACGTGCCGCTGATCGTGCCGGAGGTCAACCCGGACGCCATCACGCAGTTCACGAAGCGCAACATCATTGCAAACCCGAACTGCTCGACCGCACAGCTCGTCGTCGCCTTGAAGCCGCTCCACGATTTCGCGAAGATCAAGCGCGTCGTCGTGTCGACCTACCAGTCGGTATCGGGCGCCGGCAAGGACGGCATGGACGAACTTTTCAATCAGACCCGCGCGGTATTCGTCGCCGATCCGATCGAGAACAAGAAGTTCACCAAGCGCATCGCTTTCAACGTCATCCCGCACATCGATTCGTTCATGGAAGATGGCTATACCAAGGAAGAGTGGAAGGTTCTCGCCGAGACCAAGAAGATGCTCGATCCGAAGATCAAGGTGACATGCACTGCCGTGCGCGTTCCGGTCTTCATCGGCCACTCCGAATCCGTCAACATCGAGTTCGAGAACGAAATCACCGCCGATCAGGCGCGCGATATTCTTCGCGAAGCACCCGGCTGCCAGGTCATCGATAAGCACGAGAACGGCGGCTACATCACGCCTTACGAATCCGCCGGCGAAGACGCGACTTTCATCTCGCGCATTCGCGAGGACTCGACGGTCGAGAATGGCCTGAACATGTGGGTGGTCTCCGACAACCTGCGCAAGGGCGCGGCCCTGAATGCAATTCAGATTGCCGAGCTGTTGGTCAATCGTGGCCTCGTAAAGCCGCGCAAGCAGGCAGCTTGAACGATTTTTTAACCATGCCTTGATAAGCCCGGTCTTAAGATCGGGCTTATTTCAGGCGCGGAATCAAAACCGTTTTCCAGGCTTGCAAGAGTTGCCGTGACAATGTCGCCACGCGTCGGGTTTAGCCTGTGCCTGGCTGGGTAGATCGGGATCGGGGTATCTCCATGCATATAAAGAGACTTTTGTTAGCCACGATAGCGGCTGCCTCCATTTTCCACGTCGTTCCGGCAGCGGCCAAGGCGGCACAGTGCGGCAATACCGGCGCAGGTTTCGATGACTGGGTCGTTTCCTTCAAGCAGGAAGCCGCAGCCAACGGTGTAAACCGTTCCGTGCTCGACAAGGCGTTTGCCAACGTCGTCTACAATCGTCCGACCATTGCCGCCGATCGCGGTCAGAAGAGCTTCAAGCTTTCCTTCGATGCCTTCATGCAGAAGCGGGGCGGTGCGACAATCATCACGCGCGGCAAAGCCATGAAACGCGCGAACGCACAGCTCTTCGCAACGATCGAGCGCCGCTTCGGTGTCCCAGCCGGCCCGCTGATTGCCATCTGGGGCATGGAAACAGGTTTCGGCAGCTACATGGGCAACCAGCACACCATGTCTGCCGTTTCGACCCTCGCCTACGACTGCCGCCGTTCCGACTATTTTACCGACCAGCTCTACGCCGCTCTGCAGTTGGTGTCCGAAGGTTTCCTTAACCCGCAGGCGCGCGGTGCTGCGCATGGTGAAATCGGCCAGACGCAGTTCCTGCCCCGGAACGTCGTTCTATACGGCGCGGATGGTGATGGTGATGGTCGTGTCGACATGGTCGGCTCGCGCGCGGACGCGCTGGCTTCCACAGCGAACTTCCTGAAAGGCCACGGCTGGCAGCCCGGCGCCGGCTATCAGCCGGGTGAGCCGAACTTCACGGCCATCGCAGGCTGGAACGCCGCGACGGTCTATCAGCAGGCAATCGCCTATATCGGTCAGCAGATCGACGCGAACTGATGTTCGCAAGCGCGTCGGGACAATCTCGACGCGCTTCCTTTCAAATTTCCGGACGAATGAAGTCGCGGGTCTCGGCATCCATTACCCAGAGCTCGCCGGTCGAAATATCGAACCATGCGCCATGCAGATTAATCTGCCCGGCCTCTTCCAGAGCTTTGATGTTCGGAAATGTCCTCAAATTCTCGATCGAGTTGCGGATCGACACGCGTTCCAGCGCCGTCTGGCGCTCAACCGGCGTCATCACGTCATTGCTCTGAATCTGCTCGGCAGCAGGCCGCACCAGCGACATCCAGCGCCCGATGAAGTCGCCGGGTGAAAGCGGCTCGGCGTCCGGATCGAGTGCCGCGCGGATACCACCGCAACGGCCGTGACCCATCACGACGATATCCGACACCTTCAAAGCCTGAACGGCGAACTCCAGCGCCGCTGAGGTCGCATGGAAATGACCGTCCGGTTCGTAGGGCGGAACCATGTTGGCAACGTTGCGGACAACGAACAATTCGCCCGGCCCTGAATCGAAGATCAGCTCCGGCGCTGCTCGGGAGTCCGAACAGGCAACGACCAGCGTGCTCGGGCTTTGACCATTCTCAGCCAACGTCTTGTATCGGTCGCGGGCATCGGCATAGCGGCCGTTCATGAAGTTTCGATAGCCGTCTAGAAGGGTATTTGGAAAACGCAGCATAGCTCTCCGCTTAAAGTCAGGACCCGACAATATCAACCGCCACACTTTAGAATGACAGCTGCCCGATATCTAGCGCCGATGTTTCTGCGCAGGATGGATAAGACGACGCATCTGCACCATCGCCATTGGAGTGGAAAGGCTGGACGCGTCGCTGGCCAGCGTTAGCTCGTCACTGCCACGCTTCACTGCGCGCGCCAGCACTTCGTAAACGCTGGCCGTCGCAAGCTGCAGAGCCTTCTCATCCTCCATGCCTGAAAGCAGGCGCGAGAGGAAGAGTGCCGCCAGCAGGTCCCCCAACCCGTTGGGCGGATTCTCGATGACGCGATGCTCGGCTAGCAGCGCGTGCCGCCCGGACAAATACAGGTTACCCGTTCCGCCAGCCATCATGGGTATTGCGGACGTAACGAGCATCCGCGGCGGCCCCAGCGAGAGTGCCGCATCCATGATATCCCGGTTACTCTCCAGCGGAGCGCCAGCCAGCCATGACAGTTCATAGCGGTTGGGCGTCGAAAGCGACGCCAGCGGTATCAGATGGTCACGTATCGCCTCGGCGGTTGCCTGCGGAACGTAAAGGCCACCGAAGTCGCCCATAACGGGATCACAAACGTAGAGCAGCTCAGGATCCTGTTCGCGCAGAGCCGTGACAAGCCGGGCCACCGAGCGAGCCTGCGCGGCATTTCCGAAATATCCCGACAGAACCGCTTTCACCTCGCCGATCCATGGTGCGCGGATAAGATCATCGATCGCCGCGTCGAAATCGCTTTCGGTAAAGGTCAGACGCGTCGACCGGCCATGGCCCGGATGCCACGGCAGCACGATTGTCGGTAATGCCCAAACCTGATGGCCCAGCGTCTCCAGAGAGAAGACTGCAGCACGATTTCCAACGGAACCACGCACGACATGACTGGAGATGACGATGACTGTTCCTGCGGCATTCTGCGACATGGCATTCCGATCCGTTTGTGGCCTCGCGTTGATCGTCTTTTTACCGTTGGACTGTCAACTCCTCGTCACGAGAAGATGATCTGTCTTACGGAGGACGTCGGGACGGTTTTAGCGAGTGCTAACATTTTCGAATCCGGCGAGAATTGCGATAAAAACGCACGAAAACTGTCTCCGATACCGTTATTTTAGAGATTTTTCCGCCAGATCTTCTGCTAATCTCCCGAAAATCAGGGAAGTGAGGAAACATTTTCAATGGCTGCTCGAAATAATCCGAAACGAGAGAAACAGATCGAAAGCGCCGCGAAGATCGCGGCGGCGACGGGAGAAAACTTCTCGCACCCGAGGTTCTGTTTGGCCGCGCCAGCGGAGACGATCTCGAGCGCTATACGCCCGAAATGCTCGCCTTGTCCGCGATCCATTGCGCCCAGCAGCTGTCCGCCTGGACCGGCACCGCACCGCACATCAGCATAGAGACCGTCGCGAATGTCGAGCCCGATGGCATTGCCGTCTCAATCCTGTCGGTCACCGACAACAATATGCCCTTCCTCTATGAATCCGTGATGGGTGAGGTCACGAGCACCTATCGCGATCTTTTCATGGCAGTGCATCCGATCCTGGTTGTTGAGCCGGGCAAGAGTGCCGCGCTTTACTCCGCCGACCAGCCAAGCGAACCCGCCAACCGCGTCAGCCATATCCAGCTGCACCTCGCGCCACTGACTGGAGCGCAAGCCGCAGACCTCATCAAGCGCATCAAATTGGTGCTTGAGCAGGTGCGACTGACCGTTTCCGACTGGAAGCCCATGCTCGCAAAGCTGGGCATGGTGATCGACGAACTCGCTTCGCACAATGCCAGCCGTCGCAAGGCTGATCGCGATGAAGCCCTAGCCTTCCTGAAATGGTTGCGCGACGCCAATTTCACCTTCCTCGGAATGCGCGAATACGTCTATTCCGGAAAGGGCTCAAATGCGAAGGTCGAGCGCGGAAAAGGTACGGGGCTCGGCATTCTTGCCAACCCCGACGTCCTGGTTCTTCGTACCGGCAAAGACGCGGTCACGACAACGCCGGAAATTCTGGCCTTCCTCGACGGCCCCGAATTCCTGATCGTGACGAAGGCGAACGTAAAGTCGATCGTGCATCGCCGCGCCTACATGGACTATGTGGGGATCAAGCGTTTCGACGCCGACGGTAACGTAACCGGCGAACTGCGCATCGTCGGGCTTTTCACTTCGACAGCCTATACGTCCCTGGCTGCGGAGATTCCGCTTCTGCGATCGAAGATCGCCAAGGTGAAGGATTACTTCGGGTTCGACCCGATGAGCCATTCAGGCCGCATGCTTGATAACACGCTGGAATCCTATCCGCGCGACGATCTCTTCCAGATCGACACGACGCTGCTTGCAGGCTTTGCAGAGCAGATCAACGATCTTGCGGATAGGCCACGCGTCCGGGCACTCCCCCGCATCGATCATTTCGATCGGTTTGTCTCAGTTATCGTCTATGTGCCGCGCGAAGAGTACGATTCCATCGTACGTGAGCGGATCGGCACCTATCTGAAGACGGTGTATGATGGTCGCGTCTCCGCTTATTATCCGGCGTTTCCGGAAGGCGGCGTTGCGCGTGTTCATTTCATCATCGGTCGCTCTGGCGGCAAGACGCCGCGCATCCCGCAGGCAAAGCTCGAAGAAGCGATCCGTGCAATCACGGCGCGCTGGGACAGCCAGTTCGAATTGCTCGCCGGGCCGAAGGCGCCGCGCATTGCCGTAAGCCATGCTTTCCAGGACCTGTTCCCGCCGGAAGAAACCTACAGCGATCTCGCTGACATCACCGCCTGCGCGTCCGGCGAACAGATCCGCATCGCTTTCTACACGCGGTCCAAGGACGGCAAGGACCTGCTTTGCCTGAAGATCTTCCATGCCGGCGATCAATTGGCACTATCTCGACGCGTGCCGCTCTTGGAGAACCTCGGCTTCAACGTCGTCAGCGAAGGCACATTTGAAATCGATGTCACGCTGAACGACGGTTCGGAACGGCTGGTTGTTCTTCACGATATGGAACTCGAGGCACGAGGAAGCGCCAAGATCGAACTAGAGCGCCACGGCGCAACACTTGAAGAGGCTTTTCTAGCGGCCTTCGGCGGCATCATAGACAACGACAGCTTCAACAGGCTGATCGTGTCGGCAAACCTCTCCGCTCGCGAGACGAGCGTCCTGCGCGCCTATGCACGCTATCTTCGGCAGGCCGGCATTGCCTACTCTCAAGACTATATCGCGAACACGCTGGACAAGTACCCGGCTATTGCCGCGCTTACTTTCCGTCTGTTCCACGAAGCGCTTGACCCCAAACTGTCCGAGAAGAACCGCGGAAAAAAGGTCATCGAGCTTCACGACAGGATCGAAAGCGCGCTTGCCGATGTGCCGAGCCTGGACGACGACCGCATCCTGCGCCGCTATGTGA
Organism: Rhizobium grahamii; assembly: GCF_009498215.1. Classification (NCBI taxonomy): domain Bacteria; kingdom Pseudomonadati; phylum Pseudomonadota; class Alphaproteobacteria; order Hyphomicrobiales; family Rhizobiaceae; genus Rhizobium; species Rhizobium grahamii. Next base: position 3,356,026 of record NZ_CP043498.1, read on the forward strand.
ACGTCATCGACGCCACCCTGCGGACCAACTATTTCCAGCGCAACGCCGATGGCTCACCGAAGGCAATGCTCGCCTTCAAGCTTGATCCGCAACTGATAGAAGGCCTTCCTCAGCCGAAACCGTTCCGCGAAGTCTTTGTGTATGGCGTCGAGGTTGAAGGCGTGCATCTGCGGTTCGGTCGCGTCGCCCGCGGTGGTCTCCGCTGGTCGGATCGCGCGGAAGATTACCGCACCGAAGTGCTTGGCCTCGTCAAGGCGCAGCAGGTCAAGAACGCCGTCATCGTGCCTGTCGGCGCGAAGGGCGGCTTCTATCCGAAGAAGCTGCCCGTTGGCGGCAACCGCGACGAAATCTTCAACGCCGGTCGCGAAGCCTACAAAACCTACATCCGCACGCTGCTGTCGATCACCGACAACATCTCCGGCGCCGATATCGTGCCTCCTGACAATACGGTTCGGCTCGATGGCGACGATCCTTATTTCGTTGTCGCCGCCGACAAGGGCACAGCAACCTTCTCTGACACCGCCAACGCGCTGTCTCAGGAAGCCGGCTTCTGGCTCGACGATGCATTCGCCTCCGGCGGCTCTGCTGGCTACGACCACAAGAAGATGGGCATCACTGCACGCGGCGCGTGGGAAACGGTGAAGCGCCACTTCCGCGAAATGGACATCGACATCCAGACGACGCCATTTACCGTTGCAGGCGTCGGCGATATGTCCGGCGACGTTTTCGGCAACGGCATGCTTCTGTCTCCGAAGATCAGACTGGTCGCCGCGTTCGACCACCGCGACATCGTGATCGATCCCGATCCGGATATGGAAAAGACGCTTGCCGAACGGCAGCGCCTGTTCAACCTGCCGCGGTCTAGCTGGCAGGATTTCGACAAGAGCGTACTCTCCGAGGGCGCGATGGTTATCTCGCGCTCGGCGAAATCAGTGTCGCTGACCCCGCAGGCAGCGGCCGTGATCGGGATCGACAAGACCGTCGCGACACCGTTCGAGATCATCACCGCCATCCTGAAGAGCCAGGTCGACCTGCTTTGGTTCGGCGGTATCGGAACCTATGTCAAAGCGGCCTTCGAGACTGACGCCGAGGTTGGTGACCGCGCAAACGACCCTATCCGCATCAGCGCGGAAGACGTCCGTGCCAAGGTCATCGGTGAAGGGGCCAATCTGGGGGTCACCCAGCGCGGCCGTATCGCTTACGGGTTGCGGGGAGGGCGCTGCAACTCCGACGCAATCGACAACTCGGCCGGCGTCAACACCTCTGACGTGGAAGTGAACATCAAGATCGCTCTGGCAGCCGCTATGCATGACGGGCGCCTGACGAGAGGAAAGCGCGATCAACTTCTTTCCTCGATGACAAGCGAGGTCGCCGACCTTGTCCTCCGGAACAACTACCTGCAATCGCTGGCAATATCGCTGACCGAACGCAGGGGTACTGCGAATGGCCTCGAGCTCGCGCGCTTCATGAACGTGCTGGAAGCGGCCAAGCAGCTCAATCGCAAGGTCGAGATGCTGCCTGACGAAACCGTCATGACTGAGCGCTATGCCGCGTCCAAGCCGCTGACGCGTCCCGAGATCGGCGTGCTGCTGTCCTACGCAAAGATTGTGTTGTTCGACGCCTTGGCGGCCAGTGACCTGCCCGACGATCCCTACTTCGCGGCAACCCTCGCGCAGTATTTCCCCGCCAAGATGCGCAAGACGAACGCCGCCGATATCGGAAGCCATCGTCTGCGCCGCGAGATCATCGCCACAGTTCTTGCCAATGATGCCATCAACCGTGGGGGCCCCGGCTTCGTGGTCAGCATGATGGATGCGACGGCAGCCGCTGCGCCGGAGGTTGTTCGGGCCGCGATCATTGCAAGGGATGGCTTCGACCTCACCAAGCTTTGGGCCGAGACCGACGCGCTGGATGGCAAAATATCGGGCGAAATGCAGAACAGGATCTACGAAGAGATCAGCCACGTCTTCACGGTCCTGACCCGGCTTCTTCTCAAGATGCAGATGACCAAGGGCGATATGTCCGAAACGATCGAGCGGCTCCGCGCGGCTCTCAAGAAGCTGCAGCCGGTCTTTGCCGCGCAGGTCGTTCCGGAACTCCAGGCTCGCCAAGCCGAGTACCAAAGCGCTGGCGTGCCGGAGAAGCTCGCAGCCGAGATCGCGCATCTGCTGAGGTTCGTCCTTGTGCCCGAGATCATGCAGATCGCCGAACGCACCGGCGAGCCGCTCGTACGCTCCGCGGAAAGCTACTTCGCCGTAAGCCAGACCTTCAGAATTGGGCGTCTGCTTGCTGCCGGCGGCCGGATCGTCACGTCGGATCACTACGATTATCTGGCGCTTGCGCGTAGCCTCGATCAGATCGCCAGCGCAAGGCGGGACATCGTGGTGTCCGCCCTCTCCAACCACGGCACCGAGAAGCTGCCCGTTCACGCCTGGCATGCAAGCGATCGTATCAAGATCAACCGCATCGCCGAGGAACTCTCTGCGCTCAGTGAAAGCGGCGATCCAAACCTCGCCCGCATTACAGTTGCGGCCGGTTTGCTGACCGACCTTGCACGAGATGGAATGAGGTGAGACAGTCCGCTCCAAAAATTGGAGCAGACCGGTGAATCGCATTGACTGGACGGGAGCGCGACCTGCAAGAGCCTCTAGCGCGGGCATTTGGGGCTGGATGTTCTTCGACTGGGCGGCTCAACCGTTCTTTACAGTTGTTACGACCTTTATCTTCGGGCCGTACTTCGTATCGCGGTTGACCGCCGATCCGGTCTCGGCGCAGACGACATGGAGCAATATGGCAACGATCTCGTCGGTGATCATTGCCATCCTTTCGCCGATCCTGGGTTCGATTGCGGACCAGTCGGGCAGACGGAAGCCGTGGATCGGCTTCTTCGCCATCATCAAGATCGTCAGCCTGTGCGGCCTCTGGTATGCCGCACCGGGCTCGCCGGTCATTTATCCGATGATCTTCATGATCTTCGCCTCGATAGCCGCCGAGTTTTCGATCGTCTTCAACGACTCGATGATGCCACGGCTCGTGGGCAGCGACGAAGTTGGCAAGCTCTCGAACACTGCCTGGGGGCTGGGTTACCTTGGCGGCATGATCGTCCTGATCGCAGTCGTCGTGCTGCTGGCGGGCAGCCCCGAGACCGGCAAGACCATTCTCGGTCTAACGCCGCTGTTCGGCCTCGACCCGCACACCGGCGAGGACGCACGCATCACCGGCCCGATATCGGCAGCCTGGTATCTGATCTTCATCCTGCCCATGTTTTTCTTCACACCGGATGCTGCTCGCGGACGACCTTTGAGGAGCGCGATCCGCGTCGGATTGTCCGAATTGAAAAACACTCTGCGGGAGCTGCGAAACCGGCCCGGTATCCTCCGCTTCCTGATCGCCCGCATGATCTATCAGGACGGCGTCAACGGACTGCTTATCCTCGGTGGCGCCTTCGCTGCCGGCATGTTCGGCTGGGCGACGATCGAGATCGGCATCTACGGCATCATCCTGAACGTCGTCGCGATCTTCGGATGCCTGATCGCCGGACATATCGATTCCCGGATCGGGTCGAAGGCGACCGTGCTCGTCAGTCTGACGATGTTGCTGCTCGCAACCATCGGGATTGTGTCGACGGGACCCGGCTACACGCTTTTCGGCCTGGTCTCGTTGTCAGCGGCAGATAGCGGCGTCCTCTTCGGGACAGCGGCTGAAAAGGCTTACATCGGCTATGGTTTGCTGATCGGGCTCGCATTCGGCCCCGTTCAGGCCTCGTCACGATCGTATCTTGCCCGGAGCGTCTCTTACAGCGAAGCCGGACGCTATTTCGGCATCTATGCCCTGTCTGGCAGAGCAACGAGCTTCATGGCGACGCTGCTGTTTTCGGCCGTCACATTTGCATCTGGCTCTTCGCGGCTTGGCATGGCGACGCTCGTGCTGTTTCTTGCAGGCGGGCTAGCTCTGCTGATCCGTACGCCCTATCCTGCGGACAGGGCGTAGGATTTCATCAAGGTCAGTGGCGGAAGTGCCGCATACCGGTGAAGACCATGGCAACGTTGTGTTCGTTCGCCGCGTCGATGACTTCCTGGTCGCGCATCGAACCGCCAGGCTGGATCACGGCCGTCGCCCCTGCGGCAATCATCGACAGAAGACCATCCGCGAACGGCAGAAACGCCTCGGATGCTACGGCAGAACCATGTGTCAGCGGCGTGGGTAGACCAAGCGTACGCGCAGCCTCTTCCGCCTTCAGCCCGGCGATCCTGGCTGAATCGACGCGGCTCATCTGACCGGCGCCGATACCGGCGGTCTGGCCATCCTTGGCATAGACAACGGCGTTCGATTTGACGTGCTTGGCCACCTTGAAGGCGAACTTCATATCAGCAAGCTCCTGTGCCGTCGGCGCACGCTTGGTGACGACCTTCAGTTCCAGGTCTTCGACCATGCCGTTGTCGCGGCTCTGAACCAGGAGACCGCCGGAAACCGTCTTGGCGGTCAGTCCGCCGATACGAGGATCCGGCAGGCCACCGGCAGCGAGCAGACGGAGGTTTGCCTTGCGCGCGACAATGGCCTTCGCTTCTTCGGTCACATCCGGCGCGATGATGACTTCGGTGAAGAGCTTGATGATCTCTTCAGCAGTCTGGGCGTCCAGGGTCTGGTTCAGCGCGATAATGCCGCCGAAAGCCGATACGGAATCGCACGCCAAGGCACGCTGATACGCCTGGAGTAGGCTGGAGCCGGTAGCAACACCGCACGGGTTCGCATGCTTGATGATGGCGCATGCCGGCGATTTCTCAGGCAGGAACTCGGCAACCAGCTCATAAGCTGCGTCGGTATCATTGATATTGTTATAGGAGAGCTGCTTTCCCTGCAGCAGCGCTGCGGTCGCGACGCCGGGGCGCTGCTCGCCGGTAACGTAGAAAGCCGCTGTCTGGTGCGGGTTTTCGCCGTAGCGCATCTCTTCCTTCAGGACGCCGCCGATAACGCGATGCCGCGGGGTCTGGATATCGAGGGCTTCCGCGAACCAGTTGGAGATCACCGCGTCATAGGCGGCGGTCCGAGCATAGGCCTTGGCGGCCATGCGTTGACGAAACGCATAGGCGGTCTGACCATCGTCGGCAGAAAGCTGCGCAAGCAGCTCGGGGTAGTCGGCCGGATCCGTCAGAATGGTGACGTAGGCGTGGTTCTTCGCCGAAGCACGGATCATTGCCGGCCCGCCGATATCAATGTTTTCGACGGTCGTCGGATAATCACCACCGGCCGCCCGGACATCCTCGAACGGATAGAGGTTGATCACCGCAAGATCGATGCCTTCGATGCCGTGCTCCTGCATCGCTGCCTGATGCTCGGCGTCGTCGCGAATTGCCAGCAAGCCGCCATGCACCGTCGGATGCAACGTCTTGACGCGTCCATCCATGATCTCCGGAAAGCCGGTCACGTCAGAAACGTCGGTGACCGCAAGGCCAGCCGCCGCGATTGCCTTGTGCGTTCCACCAGTCGACAGCAGGCGAACGCCCCTTTCGACAAGGCCGCGTGCCAGGTCGACGATTCCGGTTTTATCGGACACCGACAACAAGGCGGTTTTCACGGTGACCTTATCGGGAGCGGGAATTTTCTTGGAAGCTACGGCCATTTGGCTTCTCCGTTGATCTTCGGGAGACATCCGGCGAGGTGCGCGGAATATGGCGCCGCGTTAGCACAGCTTTGGCCCCGCGAAAACAGGCACTAGCTTCTGCGCGATAAAAACCAGCGGATTTCCGGCTTTCCAGGGTGCGCGAACGCTATCTCCATCTGGTCCGAACTGCAGATACCCGACGCGTCAGCAAAGAACACGTCCTCGGAAATAGCGACCGTGTTTCCAGGCGAGGAAAACAACCAGGTTTCCCCATCCGGTGCCGTCATCAAAACGGACTCGCGATCCATCTGCTTGAGATTGATCGAGGGGTGGGCATGGAAGCGTGCCACGGCCTGCAGCGCTTCGTCGTTTTTTCTCTCCTCGGATACGGTAAGCGTGTCGCGGCCGGTGATGATCGATCCGGTCGCATTCAGCGTCAACTCGCGCTCGTGCAGCGCACCGAAGGCTTTCACATATCCGTCATGCCTTGCCTTAATGACATCGCGCCCATCATCGGCAAGCGTTCGCTCCACATCGACAATTCGCACTGGATCGGTGATCACGTGCGCGAGAAAGTCCGACGTTGCAAAACGGCTGGAAGATGTGTCGTTGAGCGTCACCGTCGTGTGCGCCGCCGTTGTTCGGGCCATCTGGGTATATTTCGCAGCCGCAAATTTGGGTGATCCGGCATTGACGATGAAACGATGGCGTCCGGACGACATCTCGAACGACAGGCAGCCGGCATGAGCGGTGCGGGAGAGGGCGCCAGCGGGCGGCAGTCCGGTATCGACGATGACCGCGGTTCGCCCAGCGGCCAACCGCTGATAACGAGAATGCGGCATGGCCTTGAAAGGCTCGCCGGCGGTCTCGTCATAGCGCAGCAAGGATACGAGCTCTGTCGCCAGCGTCGAAGTCGCGCCGTTGAACAGGGCTAGGTCGCCGTCCTGATGCCTGAAGAACCGCAAGGCCGGGTACATCCGGTCGATTCCCGAGATCAGTTTCTGCGGCAAGTCGTGACCGAGATTGATGTAGGTCTGCCTCAGCGGCAGAAGATCGAGCAACAGCTCCAGTCCGACGCGCGGATTGCGGGAGATGTGCCCGCCGTCGGGCAGAATCTGGCTATCGAACTCGCGGTCCAACGCCTCTGCCGCCCTACGCAAAGCGCCCTGACGAGTGGGCATCGAGACCGATGCCATAGCGAGTGCAATGCGCAGACGAAAGAGCGTTTCCCCCGGCGGGGCGTATTGCGCCATCCGGCGAAGAAAACGGACCTGGAAAGCAAGCGAGCGCACAAATCGGCGATAAAAACCGCGGTCAGAATTGTGAAGCACCACCGGTGAATGCGAGAGCCAGGCGATAACGCGTTGCGCGGTGACATCGATGTCCCACGCAAGACCTTCCATGCGCGAACCATGAACGGCCAGCCACCCACTGACGATCGCCCGGGCGGCGTTTGAATGTACGTCGCTCTTGCGGGCACGCATGTGCCGAAGCCATCCGAAGCTATGAAGCCTGATCGCGAACGAACGAGACGGTAGACTCAAGGCAAAGGGCGAACGTCCGGCGGTCTCCAATAGTCGTCCGGCAAGCGGGAAACGGCCGTTGACGATCTCTTCCGCGACGTGCGGATCGACTGCGCGCAGATCGGTTGGAGCAACGATGAGGCGATCAGGTGCTTGTACGGTATGCCTGAACAATCGCAAGCGCAGCAGCGCAATGCGAAGGCGCATACGCCGCCAAGCCTCCCGCAGGTAAAGCCCTGAAAATCGTCCGGACCACATGTCTATGTCTATCGACTCATATAGTTAGGATTGGATTAACAGGCCCGGAAGCAACAGCCGTCGGCAATTCATTTTGAAACGGCTGATCGACTATGCCAGCTGCCTTTCCATCAGGCAACACGGCGCAGCATGGCGGCGTAGAAGCCGTCCAGCCCTGAAGCAAAGCCGGTTGGAGCAACAAGCATATCTGGCGTGGTACGGAATTCACCATCAGGCGTGATTGCGCGCTCTAATCCAGGCCAGCGGCGCGGCTCTATCGGCACACGCTCGAAGCCGTGCGTATCGGCCAATATGCGCGCCACGACGGCCTCCCCTTCGGCGGGATCAAGCGAGCAGTTTGAGAACACGATGACGCCACCGGTTTTGACGAGGGTCAACGCATGACGCAGAAGGCGCTCCTGAACGCCAGCAAGCTTCTCTATCTCCTCCGGCCCCTTGGTCCACAGCACATCCGGGTGCCTCCGGGTGGTGCCTGTTGATGAACAGGGTGCGTCGAGAAGTATGGCGTCGAACAGTTCGTCCGGCTGATACTTGGTCAGATCGGCGGCGACCGTTTCCGCCTCCAGTCCAAGGCGATCAAGATTGCTCCGCAAGCGCCTGATGCGATTTTCCGACTGCTCGATAGCCGTCACCGCCCCGCCGGCGACGATAAGCTGAGCGGTCTTCCCTCCGGGCGCCGCACAAAGATCAGCGACCCGCTTTCCCGTCAGATCGCCGAAGAGCTGTGCAGGAATGCTGGCGGCAGCATCCTGAACCCACCAGTCCCCATCTTCGAAGCCCTGCAAAGAGGGAATGCCGCCCTCAAAGGCAGCCAGTCGCACGCCTCCGGTCGGCAGCACGAAACCGTTCAATCGCTCCGCCCAGCTGGCCGCATCGGACTTGACGGTAAGATCAATCGACGCCGGCTCGAGCTGCGCGTTCGAAATAGCATGTGCCGCATCTCTCCCGTAGACCGCTTCTAGGCGCCGGACAAACCACTCCGGCATAACAGCAACGCTGGCGACCTGCTCCAGTATCTCGACCTTCTCTCGGCTGAGACGACGCAAGACGGCGTTCACGAGCTTGGCAAAGCGACGATTGCGTGGATCCCGATTTGCCTGCTCCACTGCAATGTCGACGGCAGCATGATCGGGCACGTCGAGATAGAGGATCTGCGCCGCCGCAACGGAGATAACGTGCTGAAGAGCGCGTGCGCCTTCCGGCAGAGGAGAGTCGAGAAGCGACGAAACCGCAGCTTCGATACGCGGCAGATGACGAAGTGCGCTGTTCAGAATTGCCCTGACGAGGGCTCGATCATCTTCGGCCAAAACCTTGTAGGCAGGGTTTCCATGCTCGTGGTCGAGAGCCCCGTCGAGCGGCAGTTTGCGATCCACGACGGCCGACAGAATCTTTGCGGCCGCCGCCCGCGCCTGCAATCCTGGCTTCTCGACGGCCTCAGCCCCACGAGAAGCGGGAGATTTCTGTTTGCGAAATGGCTTTTTCTTGCCGTCTGAATTCAAGACCAGGGACCCTTTGGCGGTTGCGAGCCACCGCGGCTGAGGCCCGTATTCGGAACAGAGCGCGATTTGCGCACCGGATTAGCAGCACGAGCAGGGGACGTCGAGACGTTCATCCCGCTCCGCGCCATTTCCTCGAGGGCGGCGATCCGGTTTTCCGTGTTTGGATGGGTGGAGAACAGATTATCCATGCCGGCGCCGGTCAGCGGATTGATGATGAACATATGCGCAGTCGCCGGATTGCGCTCAGCATCTGCATTCGGAATATGCGACGCCCCGCGGGCGATCTTGCCAAGTGCCGAAGCCAGCCAGAGCGGATTTCCGCAAATCTCGGCCCCGCGCCGGTCCGCAGAATATTCGCGCGTGCGGCTGATGGCCATCTGAACCATCATGGCAGCCAGCGGCGCTACGATCATGGCAAGCAATACGCCGATAAATCCGAGCGGATTGTTGTTGTTCTCGCGATTGCCGCCAAAAAAGAAAGCGAAATTGCCCAGCATCGAAATCGCGCCCGCGAGCGTTGCCGTAAGCGTCATCGTCAGCGTGTCGCGGTTCTGAACGTGTGCCAGTTCATGCGCCATGACTCCGGCGACCTCTTCTGGCGAGAGCGCGCTGAGAAGGCCCGTTGATGCCGCTACGGCAGCATTTTCAGGATTGCGCCCCGTCGCAAAGGCGTTTGGCTGCGGGCTATCGTAAAGATAGACCTTAGGCATCGGCAAACCGGCATTGTGCGAAAGATCGCGGATAATCGTGTAGAATTCCGGCGCATTGCGCTCGTCTATTTCCTGCGCGCGATAGGCCGAGAGCACCATCCTGTCGGAATTCCAATAGGAAAAGAAGTTCATGCCCGCGGCCATCAGGAAGGCAATCATCATGCCGCCGCGGCCGCCAATCATGAAGCCAACCAGCATGAACAACGCCGTCATGAAGGCCAGCAACATCGCGGTACGAACAAGATTCATCGGTTTCTCCATGGCGGTTCAGACAGGCCGCGTGAATTTGGGAGGTTCCAATCATGCTGCCGGCGCACTATGATTTGGTTGCTCACAGCCCATTTTCAATATTTTTCAGGCAACAGCACATGACGCAGGAAGCAGACAACGACAATGCAGAGCCAGTGGTCAACGATGACTCTGCGTCTCAGCGCAAAATGTTGTCACCAGCCGCCAGGCGCGCGCTGGCGGAAGCCGAGGAACGAAGGAAGCAACAAGCGCCCGTCGACATGCCGAAAGAGATCGGCGGACGAGGCGGAGCCGACCCCGCACGTTTCGGCGACTGGGAAATCAATGGTCGCGCAATCGATTTCTAAGTAAATATTCCTATTGACTTGCCGTCAATATCGGAATTTATTCCTCATATGACGACGCGCCTGTTTTTCCTCCTGGTCTATATGATCGCTTTCGCGACCGGTGCGGCGGCACGCGACGAGATCGAAGGTCCTGTGTCGGCGGAAATCCTACGGGTAATCGATGGCGACACTCTTCTGGTTCAGGCGCGGCCGTGGCCGCAGCAGAGCATGGAAGTCTACGTTCGCATTCGAGGCATCGACGCACCGGAGATGCACTCCAAATGCGCTGCAGTCAGGCGCGCCGGCATCGATGCCCGCCATGCGCTTGAGGAGATGACGAACATTTCTCCGGAAATAAAGCTCACCGCGATCGCAGGCGACAAATATTTCGGTCGGATTCTGGCAAATGTGACGTTGGCGGATGGCCGGAATCCGGCTCAATATCTTCTCTCGACGGGAATTGTCCGCGCTTACGATGGTGGCCGCAAGCCGGCCACCCCCTGCCTCGAAGAGAACTAAGCCGCCAGAGTCTGGCGGCTTGTAGCTTACGCCGTCGCCTTGTTCTGGCGGTTCGCGATGAGATCCTCGACAACCGCCGGATCCGCAAGGGTCGAAGTATCCCCAAGGAACCGAAGTCATCCTCGGCAATCTTGCGCAGGATACGGCGCATGATCTTTCCGGAACGCGTCTTTGGAAGACCGGGCGCAAACTGGATCTTGTCGGGCGCAGCAATCGGACCGATCTCCGCGCGGACATGCTTTACCAGTTGCTGGCGCAGCTCATCGGAGCCTTCGTTCCCGGCCATGAGCGTGACGTAGCAGTAGATGCCCTGGCCCTTGATCGAGTGCGGATAGCCAACCACCGCGGCTTCGGAAACGAGGCTGTGCGAGACCAGCGCCGACTCGACCTCGGCGGTGCCAAGCCGATGGCCGGACACGTTGAGAACGTCATCGACGCGACCGGTGATCCAGTAGTAGCCATCCTCGTCACGACGGCATCCGTCGCCGGTGAAGTACTTGCCCTTGTAGGTCGAGAAGTAGGTCTGGATGAAGCGCTCGTGATCGCCGTAGACCGTTCGCATCTGTCCCGGCCAGCTGTCCGTGATGCAGAGATTGCCATCCGCTGCACCCTCGAGCACCTTGCCTTCATTATCCACCAGCTGAGGCTTCACGCCGAAGAAAGGCAGCGTGGCGGAACCGGGCTTCAGATCGGTTGCGCCGGGCAGCGGCGTGATCATGTGGCCGCCAGTCTCCGTTTGCCACCAGGTGTCGATGACCGGGCAGCGCTTGTCGCCAACGACGTTGTAGTACCATTCCCAGGCTTCGGGGTTGATCGGCTCGCCAACCGTACCGAGCAGGCGAAGCGTCGACCGCGAGGAGCGGGTCACGAAGTGATCCCCCGCACCCATCAGCGAGCGGATCGCCGTCGGCGCTGTGTAGAAAATGTTGACCTTGTGCTTGTCGATGATTTCCCAGAATCGGCCCTGATCTGGGAAGTTGGGAACACCCTCGAACATCAGCGTCGTGGCGCAGTTCGCGAGCGGTCCATAGACAATGTAGGAGTGTCCCGTCACCCAACCCACATCCGCCGTGCACCAGTAAATGTCACCGGGGTGATAGTCGAAAACGTATTCATGCGTCATCGAAGCATAGACCAGATAGCCGCCGGTCGTGTGCAGAACACCCTTCGGTTTGCCGGTCGAACCAGACGTATAGAGGATGAAGAGCGGATCTTCCGCCTTCATCTTAACCGGCGGGCACTCAGCTTTCACCGTTGCGGTTTCCTGATGATACCAGAGGTCGCGGCCAGGCGCCCATCCGGTCTTGCCGCCGGTGCGGCGAACCACCAGAACCTTTTCGACGATCACGTGCTGTCGCGCAGCGATATGAATTGCCGTATCGGTATTGTCCTTCAACGGCACTGGCTTGCCGCCGCGCACGCCTTCGTCGCAGGTGATAACGAAGGTCGATTCACAATCGACGATGCGGCCGGCCAATGCTTCCGGAGAGAAACCGCCGAATACGACCGAATGCACGGCGCCGATGCGCGCGCAAGCAAGCATCGCATAAGCCGCCTCGGGGATCATCGGCATGTAGATGGTGACCCGGTCGCCTTTCTTGACGCCGTGCTTTTTCAGGACATTGGCGAGCTTGCAGACGTGCTCGTAGAGCTCGTTGTACGTTATCTTCTTGTCGACGTAGGGGTTGTCGCCTTCGAAGATGATCGCGGTCTGATTGCCGTTCGTCTTCAGGTGTCTGTCGATACAGTTGTAGGAGACGTTCGTCTGTCCGTCTTCAAACCATTTGATGGAGACCTTGCCCGTGAAGGAGGTATTCTTGACCTTTGTGTAAGGCTTAAACCAGTCGATCCGCTTGCCATGCTTATCCCAGAACTTGGTGGGATTCTCGATGCTTTCTTCGTACCACTTTTCGTACTTGGCCTTGTCGATAAGCGCATGGCTTTTAACCGGTTTTTGAACCGGGTAGATCTTCTCCGACATTGAAATCCTCCTCACTCGGGCATCGATCGCTGTGCCGCAATACGCACCGCAACGGCGCATTCATAGCAGGTCGCAAAGGCCCGGCAATTAGACAAAGGTCATTTCACTTACGATCAATTGCAATTCTGCGTCACTGCGGTTATATAGCGCCATATTTCCCGGACATAGTGGTGACAACCCACGGACCGCGACACCGGCGCGGACGACAGAAGGACTATATCCATGGCTCAACAGCTGCTTATGCCGAAGGCGACCGCCATCTGGCTCGTCGACAACACAGCCCTGTCTTTCGATCAGATCGCCCAGTTTTGCAAACTGCATCCGCTCGAAGTCAAGGCAATTGCCGACGGCGAGGCCGCACAGGGCATCAAGGGCCTTGATCCGATCTCCACCGGCCAGCTTTCGCGCGACGAAATCGCCCGCGGCGAGAACAACCCGGCTTACAAGCTCAAGCTCTCCGAGCCGAAGGTTCGCGTTCCCGAGTCGAAACGCCGTGGCCCGCGCTATACGCCAGTTTCGAAGCGTCAGGATCGCCCCAATGCGATTCTATGGCTGGTCCGCAACCATCCGGAACTCAAGGACGCCCAGATTTCTCGCCTCGTAGGCACGACCAAGTCGACCATCGAGCAGATCCGCGAGCGCACCCACTGGAACGCCGCGAACCTGACGCCGATGGATCCGGTCACGCTTGGCCTCTGCAGCCAGATCGATCTCGATATGGAAGTCGAGAAGGCCGCGAAGAACCGGCCGCTGCCGACCGCTGCCGAACTTGGCGCAACCCTGCAGTCCGCTCAGGAAACCGAACGACTGACTCCGAGCTTCGAGCGCGAAGAGGAGAAGGAAATCGATGCGGATGCGGTCTTCGCAAAGCTGAAGTCGCTGAAGTCCTCCACCAAGGATGAGGACGGGGACGACCGGTACTGATCCAATCGGTCAGTGAAGCATTCTGGAAACCCGGCCTCGGCCGGGTTTTTTATTGCCTACATCGGCAGCCCGCCAAAGCCGCGCGTGCGCAGGGCAGCCGCGATTTCCTCCAGTACGGCCGGGTCGTCGATGGTTGCCGGCATTTTCCAGGGAAGGCCATCTGCCATCTTCTGCATCGTGCCGCGCAGGATCTTGCCAGAGCGCGTTTTCGGCAGGCGATCGACGGCGATTGCGGTTCGGAAACAGGCGACGGGGCCGATCTTGTCGCGGATCAGGGCTACCACCTCGGATTCGATGGCGTGTGTTTCCCGTGAAACACTTTTCTTGAGCACGAGCAACCCGCAGGGGACCTGCCCCTTGAGCGCATCGGCAACACCGATGACTGCGCATTCGGCGACGTCAGGATGCGTTGCGACGACTTCCTCCATTGCGCCCGTCGATAGGCGATGGCCGGCGCAATTGATGATGTCGTCGGTTCTCGACATGATGAAGAGATATCCATCCTCATCGACATATCCGGCATCCGCCGTCTTGTAGTAGCCAGGAAATTCTTCGAGATAGGCTTGGCGAAATCGCTCGTCAGCCTTCCATAATGTCGGCAGGCAGCCCGGGGGGAGGGGAAGGCGAACGACGATGTTGCCAAGCGTTCCCGAGGGTACCAGGTGACCGGCATCGTCAAGCACGCTGATGTCGTAACCCGGCATCGGCACTGACGGCGAGCCGTGCTTGACCGGCAATTGCTCTATTCCCAATGGATTCGCCACCATCGGCCACCCGGTTTCCGTCTGCCACCAGTGATCGATGACCGGCACCCCAAGCATCCGCTCCGCCCATTTTAACGTTTCCGGATCGGCCCGTTCGCCGGCGAGGAACAACGCGCGGAACTCCGGCATCGGATAAGTGCGGATGAAGCTGCCCTCGGAATCCTCGCGGCGAATAGCCCGAAACGCTGTCGGTGCGGTAAAGAGAACCCGGACGCGATGCTCCGAAACAATCCTCCAGTAAGTACCGGCATCGGGCGTACCGATCGGCTTGCCTTCAAAGACAACGGTCGTCACCCCACTCAAGAGAGGCGCGTAGACGATATAGGAATGGCCGACGACCCAGCCGATATCGGACGCCGCCCAGAAGACTTCGCCTGGCCTGACCCCGAAGATATTGGCCATCGACCATTTCAACGCGACCATATGGCCGCCATTGTCACGCACCACGCCCTTCGGCTGGCCGGTCGTGCCCGACGTATAGAGGATATAGAGAGGATCGGTCGCTTTCACCGAAACGCACTCGACGTCTTGCCCCCGTGCGTCCGTGATCAGGCTTTCGAAATCGAGGTCGCGCCCGGCTGTAAGGTCCGCCGTCAACTGCGGCCGTTGCAGAACAAGGCAATGTTGCGGCTTGACCTTTGCAAGCGCAAGCGCCTGATCGACCAGTGGCTTATAAGGCACGACGCGCCCAGGCTCGAGGCCGCAGCTGGCCGTAATGATTAGTTTCGCTTCCGAATCATCGATTCGAGATGCCAATTCATTGGCTGCAAATCCGCCGAAAACGACCGAATGCACCGCGCCGATGCGGGCACAAGCCAACATCGAGAAAATAGCCTCCGGCACCATCGGCATATAGAGGACGACCCGATCACGCTTCTGGATGCCCAGGCGTCGCAGCACGACCGCAATTGCGTTCACCTCGCGCAAGGCATCATCAAACGTATAGCTGCGTTTTGTCGAGCTGATCGCGCTGTCGTAGATGACCGCCGTATCACCACCCCTGCCATCGGCTATGTGGCGGTCGAGACAGTTATAGCAGGTGTTTGTTTCCCCATCAGCGAACCATCGTCCGTATGGCCCGCCATCCGCAGTGAATATCTGGGTCGGGCTGCGATACCAGGCGATCTCCCGCGCAGCGTCCCGCCAGAATCCTTCGGGATCGCGTCGCCATTCAGCATACGCGCGTTCGTAAGCTCCCTGCATCTGCTCCTCCCCAGGATATGCAACTACAGCCTCAATCTAGGGGAGGGAACGCAAGTGTAAAAGCCAGACGAAAGCAGCGTATCAGCGAGCGCCGAATATTGCTGAACCTACCCGGACACTGGTCGCGCCGAAAGCGACCGCCGTTTCATAGTCGCCGGACATACCCATGGAGAGCTTTGCCACGCCGCAGCGCTTGGCGAGCTTCGCCAGAAGCGCAAAATGCGGCCCCGGATTCTCGTCGGCGGGGGGAATGCACATCAGGCCCTCGATCTCCAGGCCAAGGTCCCGGCGGCAGAATTCCACGAACGCAACAACGTCGTCGGGCGCGATGCCAGCCTTCTGAGGCTCGAGTCCGGTATTGACCTGAACGAACAGCCGAGGGGCTTTGCCCTGAAGCTTCATCTCTTCAGCAAGCGCTCGCGCGATCTTTTCACGATCAACCGTTTCGATCACGTCGAAGAGGGCAACCGCCTCGGCCGCCTTGTTGGACTGCAGCGGACCGATCAGATGCAGCTCGATCCCCGCCGTTTCCGACTTTAGAAGTGGCCATTTTCCCTGGCTCTCCTGGACCCGGTTTTCGCCGAATACACGTTGGCCCGCAGCAATCGCGGGCCTGATCGCATCGGCATCGAAAGTCTTGGAAACCGCGACCAGCTGAACCGAACCGGCGATCCGCCCCGATTGGCGCTCGGCGGCGTCGATCTTCGAACGCACTTCGTTCAATCGCTCTTGAAGTTCCATTTTGCGCCCCTGCGGATGGTCGAAGGAATTTCGCATTGACTAAACAGCTCGCTGGAGATTGCCAAGGCCGAAAAGCCGCAATTTGTCACGTAGTCGCGATGATACGACGCTTCCGATGGCCTCAAAACTTGACGCTAAGGTGGTTTCATGGTGAAGGTCAGCACCAACTTCCCTTGATTTTCCGGAAATACGAATACCATGGCTACCGAACGTTATAACCCGCGCGATGCTGAGCCTCGCTGGCAGCAGAAATGGAACGAGGAGAAGGTCTTCGAGACCGACAACAACGATCTGCGGGACAAGTACTATGTGCTTGAAATGTTTCCGTATCCGTCCGGCCGGATCCATATGGGGCACGTCCGGAACTACGCCATGGGTGACGTTGTAGCGCGCTACAAGCGCGCGCGCGGTTACAACGTGCTGCACCCGATGGGTTGGGATGCGTTCGGGATGCCGGCCGAGAATGCCGCCATGGAACGCGGGGTCCATCCGGCTGCCTGGACATACCAGAACATTGCCTCGATGAAGGCGCAGCTGAAGGCGATGGGTCTATCGCTCGATTGGAGCCGGGAGTTCGCGACCTGCGATGTTGCCTACTATCAGCACCAGCAGCATCTGTTCGTGGACTTCCTCGAAAAAGGCCTGGTCTACCGCAAGCAGTCCAAGGTGAACTGGGATCCGGTCGACAATACCGTTCTCGCCAACGAGCAGGTCATCGACGGACGCGGCTGGCGTTCCGGTGCGTTGGTCGAACAGCGGGAACTGACGCAGTGGTTCTTCAAGATCACCGATTTCAGCCAGGACCTGCTGGACGCACTGGATACGCTCGACCAGTGGCCTGAGAAGGTCCGGTTGATGCAGAAGAACTGGATCGGCCGCTCCGAGGGGATGGCGATCCGCTGGGCAATCGTCCCCGGCACGGCTCCAGCCGGCGAGAGCGAAGTGACGGTCTATACGACGCGGCCTGACACGCTTTTTGGTGCCTCGTTCCTGGCAATCTCCGCGGATCATCCGCTTGCCAAGGAAGTTGCCGCCAAGAATCCTGCCATTGAAGCATTCTGCGAGGAATGCCGCCGTGCGGGCACGTCGCTTGCGGCTCTCGAAACTGCTGAAAAGAAGGGGATCGATACCGGCGTCAAGGTACAGCATCCGCTGGACCCGACCTGGGAGTTGCCGGTCTACGTCGCTAACTTCGTCTTGATGGACTATGGCACCGGCGCCATCTTCGGTTGCCCGTGCGGCGACCAGCGCGACCTCGATTTCGCTCGCAAGTATAATCTTCCCGTCGTTCCGGTTGTCATGCCGAAAGACGGCGACGCGGCGACCTTCAGCGTTGACGACGTTGCCTATGATGGCGACGGCGTCATGATCAACTCGCGCTTCCTCGACGGCAAGACGACAGCGGAAGCATTCGAGATCGTCGCCGATCGCCTGACCGCAACCGCTCTTGGCAATCAGCCACAGGGCGAGCGGAAGGTGAACTTCCGTCTCCGTGACTGGGGCATTTCGCGCCAGCGTTATTGGGGATGCCCGATTCCGGTCATTCACTGCGAGGATTGCGGTGTCGTTCCGGTCCCGAAAAAGGACCTGCCGGTTAAGCTGCCGGAAGACGTGACCTTCGATCAGCCCGGCAACCCGCTTGATCGCCATCCGACATGGCGCCACGTCGCTTGCCCGCATTGCGGCAAAGACGCGCGCCGCGAGACGGACACGATGGACACCTTTGTGGATTCCAGCTGGTACTTCACCCGCTTCACCGCGCCTTGGGAGCAGGTACCTACCGATGTTCAGGCCGCCAATCACTGGCTGCCGGTCGATCAGTATATCGGTGGCATCGAGCACGCCATCCTTCACCTTCTTTATTCGCGGTTCTTCACGCGCGCCATGCGCGAAACCGGGCATGTCGACGTCAAGGAACCCTTCAAGGGCCTGTTTACGCAGGGCATGGTGGTCCACGAGACTTACAGCCGTGGCGCCGGCATGAGCCGCGAGTGGGTCGCCCCGGCCGATATCAGCATCGACGAACAGGACGGTAAGCGCCGCGCCTATCTTCTCTCCAATGGCGAAGAGATTTCGATCGGCTCGATCGAGAAGATGTCGAAGTCGAAGAAGAACGTCGTTGATCCCGACGACATCATCGCCTCTTACGGTGCCGACACCGCACGCTTCTTCGTGCTGTCGGATTCACCGCCTGAGCGTGACGTCATCTGGTCGGAGGCGGGCGTCGAGGGTGCACATCGCTTCACGCAGCGTCTCTGGCGCCTGGTGTCCGAGGCTGCTGATAGCCTTCGCGACATCCAGCCGACTCCGGCTAAGGAAGGCGACGCTCTGGCGATCTCGCAGATTGCCCACAAGACGCTGAAAGCCGTCCAGAACGACTACGACAAGCTGTGGTTCAACAAGGCTGTCGCGCGGATCTACGAACTGGTGAACGCGCTGGCAGCGCCGTTGAGCAACGTCGCCGCCGGCAAGGCCAGTGACGACTATCGCGCTGCCGTAAAGAATGCGACTGAGATCCTCATCCAACTGGTTGCGCCGATGACGCCGCATCTGGCCGAGGAATGCTGGGCAACCCTGGGCTCCGGCGGCGTGCTCGCCAAGCAGCCTTGGCCGGCGTTCGAGGAAGGCCTCGTCACCGAGAACGACCTCGTTCTGCCGGTACAGATCAACGGCAAGAAGCGGGCTGAATTGACAATCTCGCGCGACGCAGATCAGAATGCCGTCAGCGAGGCTGCGCTTGCCTTGGACGAGGTCAAGAAGGTCTTGGACGGTCAGGCACCAAAGAAGATCATCGTGGTTCCGCAAAGGATTGTGAACATTGTCGTCTAGAATCGTTTCGAAGCTGGCTGGCCGCGTGGGTCTCGTGGCAACGCTGGTAGCCACGGTTTTTCTTGCTGGCTGCCAGGTGCGGCCGCTCTATTCGGAAAGCTCCGGCGTTGCAGGAAAGCTTGAATCCGTTGCCTTCTCTGAAGCAACGAACCGCGTTGAGCAGGAAGTCAGAAACCGCTTAATCTTCCTCGCCTCGCGTGGCGCGGGCGAGCCGGCGAACGCCGACTACAAGGTCGAGTTCAATGCAAAGTCGAGCGTCATCGGCACCCTGCTGATCGCCTCTTCCGACACCTCGCGCGCCGGCCGTGCGACCGTCAGCGTCGACTACACACTGAAATCAACGAAGGACGATCATGTGATCAAGGCGGGCAACCGTTCGGTCACCGCGCTGGTGGATTTCCCTGCCCAGGAATTCGCGAAGCAACGCGCCATTCGTGACGCCGAAGATCGCGCTTCGCGCGAAGCGGCCGAACTGGTTGGAGCAGATATAGCCGCCGCGCTCGGCCGATAGGAGCAGGTGCGTGGCGGAAATAAAATCGCATGAGTTTGAGGGTTTCCTCGACAAGTCCGCCCGCAACTACCGCATTTTCGTCATATATGGCCCGGATCGGGGGCTCGTTTCCGAGCGAGCCACCCAGATAGCGGCACGCACCGGCGTCGCACTTGATGATCCGTTTTCTCTGATCAAACTTGATATTGGCGACCTGCAGCGCGATCAGGGACGCCTTCTTGATGAGGCCGGAGCGATCGGCCTTTTCGGTGGTGACAAGCTGATCTGGATTCGCGGCGCTGCAAATGAAAAATACCTGGCCGATTCCCTTCAGACTCTAGCGGCAAACCCTCCGGAAGCAACGCACATCATCGTTGAAGCCAGTGATCTCAAGAAGGGATCGCTGCTTCGGAAGCTTGTCGAGCCGTCTCGACAGATAGCCGTCATTCCCTGCTATGCCGACGATGCACGCGCGCTAAACGCGTTGATAGACCGGGAGATCAGCGAGTCCGGCCTGAGGATTACGCCGGCAGCCCGGCAGGCCCTCATTGAACTGATTGGCGGAGACCGTATCGCCTCTCGCAACGAGGTGAGGAAACTCGTTCTCTATTGCCTCGGTCGCGACCTCATAGAAGAGCACCACGTTACCGATATCATCGGGGATGCGAGCGCTATCTCCGTTGATGACGCAGTCGATGCCATTCTCAGTGGCAATTCAAACGCCTTTCTCCATGCCATGCAAAAAATCATAAGCTCGAAGACGGCCGTTTTTTTGGTCGTCCAGGGGTGCCTACGGCAATTCCAGCTCATGGATTCGATGAGGATCGAGATGGACGAGAAGCGCATCCCGTCCGGACAGGTTATGCAGACGCTCGGAAGACATATCCACTTTCGGCGCAAGCCAATCCTGGAACAAGCACTGAGGACCTGGTCCGCCGAAGCCATCGCCCGCGAAATGAACCGTCTGCAATCAGCAATCCTGCAGACGCGGATGCGGGCATCGTTGGAAGATACGATCGCGCTTCAGACGCTGCTGTCAACGACGCTGCAATCCGCGCGCCGCTGACTTAACGCCGCTCCAGAAGCCGGCATATCTCCTCAAGCTGCTCCAGCGACTTATAGGAAATACGAACCTGCCCGCCACTGGCCTTGTGGTTGATCGTTACATCGAGACCTAAGGCATCCGAAAGCGTCCGCTCGAGAGCGAGCGTGTCGGAATCCTTCTGATCTCGCTGCTGCGCGGCCAGCTTCGGTTCTGACTGAGCCTTGATGGCGTTCTGCGCCAATCGCTCGGCGTCACGCACCGACATCCCCTTGGAAACGATCGTACGTGCGAGGCTTGACGGATCGGAGGTGGAGACGAGGGCACGGGCATGGCCGGCGGAAAGGCTGCCGGCAGCCAACATGTCGCGCACAGGGTCAGGAAGCTTAAGCAGACGAAGTGAATTCGCCACATGACTTCTGCTCTTGCCGATAATCTCACCGAGATCATTCTGCGTGTAGCCATACTCGGCGATCAACTGTTCGTATCCAAGCGCCTCTTCCAGCGCATTGAGATCGGAACGTTGAACGTTCTCGACAATTGCTATCTCTAGCGCAGTCTTGTCGTCAACGTCCCTTACGATAACGGGGATCTCGATGAGGCCTGCCAACTGAGCGGCTCGCCAACGTCTTTCGCCGGCTATTATTTCGTATCGCTCCGCGGACAACGTACGCACGACGACGGGCTGCACGATACCATGTTGACGGATGGAGCTCGCCAGATCATGCAGCTCGGAATCGTCGAAGAAACGACGCGGGTTCCGAGGGTTCCTGCTAATAAACTCGATAGGAACCAAACGATCGGCGCTAACCGAAGGACGTGCAGCCTCTGCTGGAACCGGCTGATCCATCTCACCGATCAACGCAGCCAAACCGCGTCCAAGCCGTCTTTTCGAAACATCATCGTTCATCACAGTCACTCGCCACTAACGTTGGTATTGTCTACGCCGCCAGACGTTGACGCTCGCGTTGGATAACTTCCGAGGCGAGCTGCAGATAGGCCTGGCTTCCAGCGCACTTGAGATCGTAAAGGATGGCCGGCTTACCGTAAGAAGGCGCTTCCGACACCCGAACGTTCCGGGGAATTAACGTATGATAAACCTTTTCGCCGAGGTGCGTCCGAACATCCGTCACGACCTGCTGCGCCAGATTGTTTCTTGAATCGAACATCGTCAGAACAATACCCTGGATATCAAGATGCGGATTGACGGTCTTGCGAACCTGATCAACCGTCTCCAACAACTGGCTCAGACCTTCCAATGCGAAGAATTCGCACTGAAGCGGCACAAGCACCGAGTGGGCCGCCGCCATCGCGTTCATCGTCAACAGGTTGAACGAGGGAGGGCAGTCGACGAGGATGTACGAGAACCGAAATGCATCCTCGGACGCCAGCGCCTTCTTCAGCTTGAAGACACGGTCGCTCTGCTGGCTTATCTCCATCTCGACGCCAAGCAGGTCCATCGTCGACGGCACGATGAAGAGATTTGGTACAGCCGTCTCCTGCGCAACCTCAAGAATGCTATTGTCGCCCAATAGCAGATCGTAGGACGACAGGCGGCGATGCTTTCTGTCGATCCCCAAACCGGTGCTGGCATTGCCCTGAGGATCGAGATCAACGATCAGGACGCGCTCACCAATAGCAGCGAGCGCCGTGGCGAGGTTGATGGCGGTCGTTGTTTTGCCGACGCCACCCTTCTGGTTTGCAATCGTAATGATGCGATTTCGTTCAGCAACCATGCTCAAGTGCCCGATCTGTTAGCCCAAACGCCGCAGGTTGAATACTTCCAACACCACAGATTCCCGTTCGACGGCGCTATTGTGTTCTAGCAGATCGAATGACCAGCCACTACGGGCTTTCTCAATCTCGGTCCGATAATCCCGGCCTTTATGGAGATATGACCGCAAGTCAGAGTTCTCTAAGGACCACGGCTCAATATAGCCGAACAAGCCATCCAGATCCGCGAGCGCCCTGGCTGATACAAGATCTGCAGTCGGAACAATGGTTGGAGCCTCCTCGATCCGCACCGGATGAACCGATCCGCGGGCGCTCGTCTCCCTCAGAGCAGTTCTCAGGAACGCAGCTTTCTTGTTGTTGCTCTCGACCAGATTGACCCACCCATCACCGATCTCGGCCAGAAAAATCGCGGTGACGATACCCGGAAAACCCCCACCGCTGCCGAGATCAAGCCAGGTCCCGGGGTTCGACTGCATCTGAAAAATTTGAGCGCTGTCCGCTATGTGCCTGCTCCAAATATCGCTTATCGTGGAGGGAGCGGTAAGATTGATCGCCTTCGCCCAGCGCTGAAACAACGCGGCAAAATGCTCCAACCGTTCCTGTGTTTCACGTGAAACACGCCGACCGTTCAAATTCATATCCGGACTCTCAAATAGTGTATTGGAGCGATCGTCTAAGCCGCATTCTCGGCTCGACGGAGGTGAATGAGCAGTAAGGAAATAGCTGCCGGTGTCATCCCATCAACGCGGGTCGCCTGCGCCACGTCATATGGTCTCGACGTCTTGAGCTTATGCTTAAGCTCGTTCGAAAGCCCAGACAAACCATCAAAATCGAAATCTGAAGGAATAATCCTGTCCTCATCGCGCTTGATGTGTTGAATGTCAGCAGACTGGCGCTCCATATAGACGGCGTAACTCGCCTCGATCTCCAACGCCTCGCCAACTGGCCGCTCAATCTCATTCAGCGATGGCCAGATTGATGAGAGGACAGAGAGCGAAAAATCTGGATACGCCAGCAATTCGTACGCCGTCCGGCGCTGGCCATCCAGGTTAAGCTTCAGGCCGGCACGCCGTGCTTCATTTGGTGTAACGGCCAACGACTTCAATTCGTCCCGCACTGCCGATAATTTCCCCTCATAGCGTGAAAAGCGCTCGGCCCGTTCCTGAGAGGCTAGGCCGACCTTGATCGCCAATGGAGTAAGCCTCACATCTGCGTTGTCGGCTCGCAGCGACAACCGGTATTCGGCGCGAGAGGTAAACATGCGATAGGGCTCAGCAACGCCACGTGAGGTAAGATCGTCGATCATAACGCCGATATAGGAATCTGTTCGGCTGAACCGGATCGCTTCCTGATTTCCGGCTAGTCTCGCCGCATTCAGTCCGGCGACCAGGCCCTGAGCTGCCGCTTCCTCGTAACCCGTCGTACCATTGATCTGTCCCGCCAGGAACAGGCCATTCATTTTTTTGACTTCGAGCGATGGCTTGAGTTCGCGCGGATCAACATGGTCATACTCGATCGCGTAACCCGGCTGTAGAATTTCAACACCTTCGAGCCCAGGGACCGTTCGGATAAAGGCGTCCTGCACCTCGGCGGGGAGGGAGGTCGATATGCCGTTCGGATAGACAGTGTCGTCATCCAAACCCTCCGGCTCGAGGAAAATCTGGTGGCCATCGCGCTCGCCGAACTTCACGAGTTTATCCTCGATCGAGGGGCAATAGCGAGGTCCAACGCCTTCGATCTGCCCAGAATACATCGCGGAGCGCTTCAAATTGTTGACGATAATGCGATGGGTCGCTTCGGTAGTACGGGTCACACCGCATTCGATCTGAGGATTTGTGATTCGATCGGTCATGAAAGAGAACGGCACAGCGTCCTCGTCCGCACCCTGACGCCCAACGGAGGCCCAGTCGATCGTCTTGCCATTCAACCGCGCCGGCGTTCCTGTCTTAAGGCGACCGAGCCGCAGACCGAGACCGAGCAACGTCTGCGACAAGCCCAAACTCGGCTCCTCTCCCACGCGACCTGCAGGGATCTTCTTGTCCCCAATATGGATCAAGCCCCGAAGGAAGGTGCCTGTTGTTAGGACGACGGCGCCACAGGACAGAATCCGGCTATCTTTCATAACCACAGCAGCGACGCGTTCACCGCGTATCTCGACGTCATAGGCATCACCCTCAACAATCGTCAGGTTCGGGATCGATTCGATCGCCGCAAGCATCGCCAAACGATAGAGTTTACGATCCGCCTGCGTCCGAGGGCCCCGAACCGCGGGGCCTTTTTTCCGGTTGAGCATACGGAACTGAATGCCGCCGAGATCGGCAACTCGGCCCATCAAGCCATCGAGTGCGTCCACCTCGCGAACAAGATGCCCCTTGCCGAGGCCACCAATTGCGGGATTACAGGACATCACGCCAATCGTATCTCTTCGGTGAGTGACGAGAGCTGTCCTTGCTCCCAGGCGTGCAGAAGCGGCCGCAGCTTCGCAGCCAGCATGTCCGCCACCAATGACGATGACATCAAACGGGGACGTGGTCATTTTAAAACTCCTGAGATGGCCTCGGTGATGAGGGATGTATTCTCGCGAGTCAAGACGTTTCACGTGAAACGTCAAACTTTAAACACGGCGCGATGTGTTTCACGTGAATCATTTGCCGATGCAGAACTCTCCGAAGATTACGTCAAGAAGGTTTTCGACATCAACGTGACCAGTGACGCGGCCTAATGCATCCGAAGCCACTCTCAAATCCTCGGCGCGGAGGTCGAGCGGTTTTTCGGAATCCAGTAATGCCGTTCGTATTGCCCTCACACATTGCGTAAGCGAATCTTTATGCCGTCTACGATTCGGAATCGCCAGTGACTGAACATGCACCTTGGATAAAAGCGCAGTCGTGATCAACTGTCTCAGCTCCGGCAGGCCTTCACCGGTCTCAACAGAGATGATCACGTCGTAGGTCCCTTGGCTTCCGGGTTGCAGATCTCCCTTTGTTCCGACACGCAGCGCGCCGGCGGGAACATCATGGGCCTGCGCAACGACCGAGCGATCTTCGAGGTAGAGCACAAGATCGGCTCTGGCGATCTCTTGACGGGCGCGTCTTATGCCCTCGCGTTCAACCACCTCTTCGGTATGCCGCAGACCAGCGGTGTCCGAGAGCCGCACGAGATATCCATCGATATTCAGATCTGTACTCAGGACGTCGCGCGTCGTGCCGGCAATGTCAGTAACGATCGCGACGTCACGCCGGACGAGTGCATTCATCAGGCTCGACTTGCCGGCGTTCGGTTCCCCCGCAATCACCACCTTGAAGCCGTCGCGAATGATCTCACCCGCATCCGCGTCGCGCAGATGTTGGTCGAGTTCAGTTGAGAGCAACTCCATGTCGTCCCAAACCTGATCGGAAACCGATCCTGGAACATCGTCCTCGTCCGCGAAATCCAGCTCCGCCTCGATCAGCGCGCGTCCGCGGGTAAGCCGGCTGGCCCAAGCGCTATAGAGGGCAGACAATCCGCCATTGCTATGCTCTACCGCCAGCCGACGTTGCATCTCCGTCTCCGCCGAAATGAGGTCCGCCAGCCCCTCGACCTCTACGAGGTCCATTCGACCATTATCAAAGGCTCGCCTTGAGAATTCCCCAGCCAACGCCTGTCGCGTATGGGGAAACGTGTTCAGTTCCCGACAAAGCGCATCGACGACTGCGCGCCCACCATGGAGCTGGAATTCGACGACATCCTCGCCGGTAAACGAGGCCGGCCCTGGAAAAAACACTACGAGGCCGGAATCAATTGCGAGATCGTTACGAGTCCGAATCGTCCGCAGCATCGCTCGCCTTGGGGTAGGCAGGACACCCACTAGTCCGATCGTCAATTCTCGGACGGTTGGACCACTTACTCGCACCACGGCAACGCCGGCCGGGACGGACCCGCTGGCCAGCGCATAGATCGTATCATTGTGTTCAGCCATGGATGCACCTGTTCGGTTCGATACCGAATCAATCGCCGCCATCAAGTATGGCGGTGTAGAAATAGAAAAGCCGACCACTCGCGTGGCCGGCTTTACCGATCGAATCCGGCTAATGTTAGGTATTCATCGACTCGAAGAAATCGCCGTTGTTTTTCGTCTGCTTCAGCTTGTCGATCAGGAACTCGATTGCATCGGTCGTGCCCATCGGTGCCAGGATGCGTCGCAGCACGAAGATCTTCTGGAGATCCTGCCGCGGAACCAGCAAGTCCTCCTTACGCGTGCCGGACTTGAGGATGTCCATCGCGGGGAAGATGCGCTTGTCGGCGACCTTACGATCGAGCACTATTTCGGAGTTACCGGTGCCCTTGAACTCTTCAAAGATCACTTCATCCATGCGGCTGCCGGTGTCGATCAGCGCCGTTGCGATGATCGTCAACGAACCGCCTTCTTCGATGTTACGCGCCGCGCCGAAGAAGCGCTTGGGACGCTGCAAAGCGTTCGCGTCGACACCACCGGTCAATACCTTACCGGAGGAGGGGATAACAGTGTTATAGGCGCGGCCGAGGCGTGTGATCGAATCCAGCAGGATGACAACGTCGCGCCCATGTTCCACGAGACGCTTTGCCTTTTCGATCACCATTTCGGCGACCTGGACGTGGCGAACTGCGGGCTCGTCGAACGTCGAGGAAATAACTTCGCCACGAACGGACCGCTGCATATCGGTCACTTCCTCGGGACGTTCGTCGATCAGAAGGACGATCAGATAGCACTCCGGATGGTTTGCGGTGATCGAGTGCGCGATATTCTGCAACAGAACCGTCTTACCGGTACGTGGCGGCGCCACGATCAATCCGCGCTGACCTTTACCCAGTGGCGCGACAAGATCGATGACGCGCGGCGAAAGGTCTTTTGACGTCGGAACGTCGAGTTCCATCTTGAAACGTTCGTTCGGATAGAGCGGCGTCAGATTATCGAAGTGAACCTTGTGACGGATCTTTTCAGGATCGTCGAAGTTGATCGTATTGACCTTCAGCAGCGCAAAATAACGCTCGCCTTCCTTCGGTCCCCGGATCGGACCTTCGACGGTATCGCCCGTCTTCAACGAGAAACGACGGATCTGCGATGGGGAGATGTAGATGTCGTCAGGACCGGGGAGATAGTTCGCGTTGGCCGAGCGCAGGAACCCGAAACCATCCTGGAGCACTTCGACGACACCTTCGCCGATGATTTCCACATCCTGGCTCGCCAGAACCTTGAGTATCGCAAACATCAATTCCTGCTTGCGCATTGTGCTCGCGTTTTCGACTTCAAGTGATTCGGCGAACGCCAACAAATCTGTCGGGGATTTACTCTTAAGTTCCTGAAGCTTCATTTCAGCCATGAAGTGACCAATACTCTATATTTTCAAGGGAGAAGGCGATGTCGAAGGCAGTAATCGGCTCTGCGATAAAGCTCGCAGGCGATTGAACTTTACATACACGCCACAAGGATGAGGTGACGGGAAAATAGCTGCTAAGGTGCCTCGCCGCAAGGGGGCTGCTTAAAATGAAATAAATTTAACCGGGGTCAGAACGGCTTCACGACGACAAGGATAACGATCGCGATCATGAGGAGCGTCGGCGCTTCGTTCATGAACCGCCAGTAGCGGGCCGAGTGACGGTTCTCGTCGCGCGCAAAGGCTTTCACGGCGCGGCTGAAGAAGACGTGCACGACTGTCATGAGGACGACAAGCCCGATCTTTGCGTGCAGCCAACCGCCCTGAAAATCGTAAACGGACCAGGCGAGGTAAAGGCCAAGAATCCAGCTGATCATCATCGCCGGATTCATGATCACTTTCAAAAGCCTCTGCTCCATGACCTTGAATGTCTCCGACTGCACCGAGCCCGGCTCCGCGTCGGTATGGTAGATGAACAGCCGCGGCATATAGAACAGCCCCGCCATCCAGGAGATCACGGCGATAACGTGAAGCGCTTTGATCCAGAGATAGAGGGTATCCGGGTTCCAGGCGAATAGCCCGACGGCAAGCACGACGAAAAAGAGAATGGCGAAATCGGCACGCCTGCGTGCATAGGTACCCGGCCTCTCATCGGTCTGGCGTTCCATCAGAGGCCCTTTCCGCCCCGCACCCGCTCAACGAGCAGCCGGACGTTCTCGGGATCCGCCTGTGGGGTAATTCCATGCCCGAGATTGAAGATCAGCGGGCCGTTGCCGAGAGACTGAAGAATGCGATCGATTCCTTCGGTCAGAGAAGCGCCGCCGGCGACAACACGCATCGGGTCGAGGTTTCCCTGTATCGGCCCCTCTTTTTGCAGTTCAGCGGCGAAATCGAGCGGGACAGACCAATCGAGCCCGATCGCGTCCGCATTCGTCGCCTGCCGATAATTCTTCAGCAGATAGCCAGCCCCCTTCGCAAACGCGATGACACGGGCTTTCGGTCGCCGGGACTTGATCGAGGCGATCATGCGGGCGACCGGCCGGACAGCGAATGCCTCGAATTCATGCTCACCGAGGACACCAGCCCAGGAATCGAAAATCTGCACGGCGTCGGCGCCGGCATCGATCTGCGCAACCAGATAGTCGGCCGAGATTTCGGCAAGGACCATCAGCAGCTTCTCGAACGCTTTCGGATTCCGATAGGCGAAGAGCCGGGCAGGTGCCTGATCGGGTGTCCCATGTCCAGCGATCATATAGGTCGCCACGGTCCACGGAGCTCCGCAGAAACCGAGCAAGGTCGTCTCGCCCGGCAGTTCGTCTCTCAGTCGGCGAACCGTTTCCAGAACCGGCTTCAGATAGTCGATAACATTGGTCGGATCGAGTGCGTCGATCCCCGCGACATCGATCGGATCCATCTCAGGACCATGTCCTTCGGTGAACCGCACGTTGCGCTTCATTGCATCGGGAATGACGAGGATGTCCGAGAAGAGGATCGCTGCATCGAAGCCATATCGACGAATGGGCTGAAGTGTCACTTCGACCGCATGATCAGGCGAATAACAGAGATCCAGGAAGCTTCCTGCTTGTGCCCGCGTCTGACGATATTCCGGAAGGTATCGTCCCGCCTGACGCATCAGCCAGATCGGAGGCGGAGCCAGAGTCTCTCCCTCTAGAACCCGCATTATTCTCCGCTGCATCTCGCTCAAGCTCATCTTCCCTATAAAAAATACAAAGATATTTAAAAGGTTTCTATTTCTTAGAGTCGGTGACTATCAAGGATTAAAATCCATCCACGACCGATACGAATTGTCACGCGTCGACGGATTTATCCGGCAATTGAATCCATGCGTCTCGAAGATATCGGGGAGTGATCCGGAAAATTTCATATTTACAGAGAGATAGCGCCACGCCTGAGCCGACCGTATCTGTGGAAAAGCTGTGCACAGCATCGGACATCTGTTCTTCTTCCACAGCATCCACAGCCGGCCGAAAACGCCCTGCCGAAAATTCGAAATGTGGAAAACTAGGCATGTTTTCCCTTGCCTTACCGACCCGCCGGCCCTTACCTCTCAGTCATCCAGTCTTTTCAACAGGTAGCGGAAAATATCGTGGAGAACAGGCCGAACTTCTTCCATCTCCATCTGATTTCTGACTCAACGGGGGAGACTCTGATATCGGCCGGCCGGGCTGCCTCAGCTCAGTTCAAGTCGGCCCAGCCGATCGAGCATGTCTATCCGTTGATCCGCAACCGCAAGCAGTTGCTGACCGTACTCCAGGCTATCGACAAGGAGCCCGGCATCGTTCTCTACACGATCGTCGATCGCGAACTCGCGACGTTGGTCGATGAGCGATGTGTCGAGATGGGCGTCGCATCGGTCAATGTTCTCGAGCCTGTCCTCAATGCCTTCCAGATCTATCTTGGCGCTCCATCGCGCCGGCGGGTCGGTGCACAGCATGTGATGAACGCCGGATACTTCGCGCGCATCGAAGCGCTGAACTTCACGATGGATCACGATGATGGACAGATGCCGGACGACTATAATGAGGCGGATGTCGTCATCATTGGCATCAGTCGCACATCGAAGACACCGACCAGCATCTATCTGGCGAACCGCGGCATCAAGACGGCGAACATACCGATCGTCAGTGGTGTACCATTGCCTGAGAGCCTGCTGGCGGCGTCGAGACCTTTAATTGTCTGCCTCATCGCAACGACCGACCGGATTTCTCAGGTCCGAGAAAATCGCGTGCTTGGTGCGACCTCCGGATTTGACCGAGGCGACTATACCGACCGCGCGGCGATCTCCGAGGAACTGAAATATGCGCGTTCCATTTGTGCAAGACACAATTGGCCGATGATCGATGTGACCAGGCGGTCGATCGAGGAGACGGCAGCAGCAATCGTTGCCCTCCGGCCAAAGCTACGCTAAGCGCAAAGCAGCTATCTGCATCGAGGTTCTATGACGTCTCAGCTCATTCTCGCATCCTCCAGCCCTTTCCGCCGCATGCTCATGCAGAATGCCGGACTGACATTCGACGCGCATGCCGCCGATATTGATGAGCGGGCGATCGAACAGCCGCTGGAAGAAGGCGGCGCCACGCCTGATGAGGTGGCACTCGAGCTCGCCAAGGCGAAGGCAAAAGAGGTCAGCGATCGCTTTCCCAAAGCACTCGTGATTGGCTCCGACCAGACAATGTCCCTCGGTAAGCGAACATTTCACAAGCCTAGGGACATGGCGGCTGCAGCCGATCATCTCACGTCCTTGTCGGGGAAAACCCACCGCCTCAATAGCGCCATCGCGCTTGCCTATGCGGGCGAGGTCATATGGGAACACATCTCGACTGCTGACCTTACAATGCGTCCGCTGAGTTCGGACTTTATTGCAAGACATCTCGAGCGCGTCGGTGTGAAGGCTCTGTCGAGTGTCGGCGCCTACCAGCTCGAAGGGGAGGGGTTGCAACTCTTCTCCCGCGTGGACGGCGATTACTTCACGATTGTCGGCTTGCCGATGTTACCGCTTTTGAAAGAACTGAGATCTCGTGGTGCTATTGATGGATGATTCACGTGAAACAATCGGCCCTCAGGCCTTCGTGACGGGATTTCCCGTCAAGCATTCGCGATCACCCCTCATTCACGGCTACTGGCTGAATACCCTCAAACTGCCGGGAAACTATGGCGCGCGGGAAATCGCGCCTGCTGACTTCGGGCAGTTTGTCCAGTCGATGAAAGCGGGAGAGGAGCCTTACGTCGGAGGAAACGTCACAATTCCGCATAAGGAAATGGCGTTCCAGCTCGCGGACGAACCGGATGAACTTTCGAAAGAGCTCGGCGCGGCAAATACACTTTGGCTCGAAGACCGCAAGTTGAAGGCGACAAACACGGACGGTCGGGGATTCACCGCCAACCTCGATGAGCGCCATCCCGGCTGGGACAACGCAGAGGTAGCCATTGTCTTCGGCGCCGGTGGCGCCAGCCGCGCGATCATTCAGGCAGTTCGTGATCGTGGTTTCAAGGACATCCGCGTCGTCAATCGAACGGTCGACCGTGCCAGGGAGTTGGCGGATCGCTTCGGGTCGGCAGTGACGGCGCATCCGATACAGGCTCTGCGAGAAGTCATGAGCGGCGCCGGTCTGTTCATCAACACCACGTCGCTTGGAATGGATGGGGACGAGGCGCCTCATATCGATTTTTCTCCACTACGAGATGGCGCCGTCGTGACCGACATCGTCTATGTGCCGCTCAAGACGCCGTTCCTGCTTCAGGCACAGAACCAGGGTTTTGCCATCGTCGATGGACTGGGCATGCTCCTGCACCAGGCGGTGCCAGGTTTCGAGAAGTGGTTCGGCAAGCGGCCGGTCGTTGACGAGCATCTGCGTGACCTGATTATCGCGGATATGGAAAGGCATTGATGCTGCGCGTTGGGCTGACCGGTTCCATCGGAATGGGCAAATCGACAATGGCGAAGTTCTTCGCCGACGCCGGCGTGCCCGTGAATGATTCAGATGCAGTCGTCCATCAGCTTTACGCGGGTGAAGCCGCAGCGCTGGTCGATGCCGTTTTTCCCGGTACAATGAAGAATGGCGCTATCGATAGACAGGAACTATCTCGCCAACTCTCTTCGGATCGTGACGGCTTCAACAAGCTCGAGAGCATCATTCACCCGCTTGTCCGGAACCGCGAGCAGAAGTTTATCGAACAGGAACAGGCGAAAGGTGCCGAGATCGTCCTCCTCGATATTCCGCTTCTTTTCGAGACGGGCGCCGAGAAGAGAGTCGATGTCGTCGTTGTTGTTTCATGTGATCCACAGATTCAGCGTCAGCGGGTCCTTGCGCGTCCGAACATGACGGAAGAAAAATTCAACATGATTCTGTCTCGGCAAACGCCGGACGCCATCAAACGCGAACGAGCCGATTACCTCATCGATACGAGTGGGCCCCTGGAAGCCTCTAAGCAAAGAGTTGCCGAGATCGTTGAGGATTTGAAGCGCCGGCTTCGCAGTGGAGAATTTCAGAATGCGTGAGATCATTTTCGATACGGAAACAACCGGCCTGGATAATCGTATCGACCGCGTGATTGAAATTGGCGGAATCGAACTCCTCAATCACTTCCCGACAGGCAGGACACTGCATCTCTATGTGAACCCGGGTGATCAGAAGGTTCACCCTGATGCGCTCGCGGTTCATGGGATTACCGACGACTTTCTCAAGGACAAGCCGCCATTCTCCGCTGTTGTTGATCAGATCCTTGAGTTCTTTGGAGATGGCCGCTGGATCGCGCACAACGCGACCTTCGACATGGGCTTTATCAATGCGGAGCTCGCGCGGTTGGGATTGCCGCCAATTCTGCCGGAACGCGTAACGGATACGCTTTCGCTCGCAAGGCGGAAGAACCCCATGGGTCCGAATTCGCTGGACGCTCTCTGTCGGCGCTACGGTATCGACAACTCTCACCGCACAAAACACGGCGCGCTGCTCGACTCAGAACTGTTGGCGGAAGTCTACATCGAGATGATCGGCGGTCGTCAGGCCGCGCTCGGTCTCGGTATGGCGCAGAGCAACGGCGCGGCATCGAATGACGGCGATTCGGCAGATATCCTCATCGAGATAATCGAAAGGCCGCGGCTGCTGACGTCTCGTCTGAGCCAGGTGGAAGCCGAAGCGCATGATGCGTTGATCGCAAAGCTCGGAACCAAGGGCATCTGGTCCAAGTACGATCGCCCAAACTAAAAAGCCCGGGCTGAGACCCGGGCTTTCGATTTAATCCTACGGAAGATATCAGTTCGTCTGAACCTTGGCGCGGGCCTGTTCTTCGGCGACACGCTGGGCAAACATCTGAGAGAAATCGATTGGGTCGATCATCAGCGGAGGGAAGCCACCATTGCGGGTCACGTCAGCAATGATCTGACGCGCGAACGGGAAGAGCATGCGCGGGCATTCGATGAAAAGAACCGGCAGCATGTGCTCCTGGGGGAAACCGGCAATCCGGAAAACACCGCCATAGACGAGCTCGGCCTGGAAAACGGTCTTGTCGCCATCCTTGGCTTCTGCGCTCAGGGACAGGACGACATCGAAGTCGGTGTCGGAAAGCGGATTGGCATTGACGTTAACTGCGATGTTGATTGCAGGGGCCTTGTCACGAGCTTGCAACGAACGTGGAGCACCGGGATTTTCGAAAGAAAGATCCTTGGTGTACTGGGCAAGGATCGTAAGGCTTGGGCTCGTCGCACCGTTATTGCTGTCTTCGTTGGCCATTGGCTTTTCCTCGAGGGCACTGGATTGAGCCGCATCTATCATTTCGGCGGTTTCCTTACAACCCTGAGGCCAAGCAACTGGTAAGCGCGTCAATCACCTAGATGCTTCGACCACGGTGACTGACCGGAAGGCTCGCGCCGATAGTCTCCCTCGTCGAGGTCGACAACGTTCGCGCCGCTTCGACTGTGCTGCGTTCCGGGTCCCGCCGTAGCCGTACGTCCGACCACGACGAAGCGACCGCTGACATATTGCCAAGCGCGATCACGCACGAAGGGGATGAACAGCAGCAGCGCGATGAGATCGGTAATGAAGCCGGGAATGATCAGTAGGATTGAGGCGATGACAAGCATTGCCGGGCGCAAAAGGTCGCGCCCCGGAACAACCCCGCTTCGTCCCTCGGCCGACATGCGCCTGAGAATGCCAATTCCCTGCTGCCGCAGGATTGCCAGTCCGACAAAAAAGCCCAGGATAACCAGGGCCAGCGTGGCCCAAAGTCCGATTGCTTTGCCGACAACCACAAATCCGGCAATCTCGGCGAGCGGCAGCAAAAGCAGAAAACCTGGCAGCATTGATAGGCGCATATCTCTTTCCGGCGTTCCGGCCGGACTCCTTTAGGGCGATCTGCGGCGCAGACCTATTTGAATCATCTGTATATGCAGACTATATGGGTATAGAAATCAGGGATGTTAACGGCGGTTTCGGTAGGATATGGGTTCAAACGACTTCATCACATTGTTTTTTCTGGTTGCGGCGGTGCTGATTTTCCTTCAGCTGCGTAGCGTGCTCGGTCGCCGCACAGGCAATGAGAAGCCGCCGCGGGATCTTTATACGCCGCGCGATGCGGCCGGCCCCGAAACGCCCGACGGAGGAAAGGTCGTCACCTTGCCGCGTCGCGATCCGGCGGCAGAAGAAGAAGATCGCTTCGCGGCCATCGATACCTTCGCCCCGGCTGGCACACCGCTCAATGATTCGCTGCGCGAGATGAACAAGATCGACGCCTCCTTCAATCCGAAGGAATTCGTCAATGGCGCGCGCATGGCTTACGAGATGATTGTAACCGCCTTCGCCGATGGCGATCGGAAGACCCTCAAGAATCTCCTGTCGCGTGAAGTTTATGATGGCTTCGATACCGCGATTTCCGAGCGCGAAGCGCGGGGAGAGAAGGTAAAGTCCACCTTCGTCGGCATTGAAAAAGCCGATATCAAGAGCGTCGAGGTCAAGGATAGCGAAGCGCAGATAACGATGCGGATCGTTAGCCAGTTGATTTCCGCGACCTACGACAAGGACGATAAGCTGGTCGATGGTGACGCCGAGAACGTCGCCGAGGTCAACGATCTCTGGACCTTTGCGCGCGACACAAGATCGCGTGATCCGAACTGGAAACTGGTGGCGACCGAATCGGAACATGAGTGAAAGTTCGACGAGCTTTACCCTCGAGGAAGTAAGCTTCGAAGCACTGAAGGGCTGGCGGGACGACGATCCTTCCAGCCTTTTTGCAGCTATGGAGAACTGTTGCCGCTATATAGCGGAGGTCAAACCATATCGAACCGGCTCGCTTGGCCTGACATCCGACGATCTCTTGGGCCTTCGCGCCGCAATCATGGATGCCAAACAGGGTTCGGCCTCCGAGGCGCGGACTTTCTTCGAGCAGAACTTCCGGCCTTCCCTGGTGAGGCGGAGCGACGGCAAGTGCGGTTTCGTGACCGCCTTCTACGAGCCAGAAGTAGCTGTTTCCGATCATCCGGACGAAGAATATCGCTTTCCCTTCTACCGTCGCCCCGATGATCTCGTCGATGTGGACGATTCGAACCGGCCAGCCACGCTCGATCCGAGCTATACGTTCGGCCTGTTGTCCGGCGGGGTAATCAGTCCTTATTCTGACCGCAAGGCAATCGATCAGGGCGCGCTCGAAGGCAAGTCACTTGAAATTGCCTGGGCGAAATCAAAGGCCGATGTCTTCTTCACGCACGTCCAGGGATCGGCGAGGCTTCGTTACCCTGACGGACGGCGCGGTCGAATAACCTACGCAGCAAAAGCCGGGCATCCGTTTTCCGCTATTGGCAAGTTGCTGATCGAACGCGGTGAGATCGAGCCTTCCCAAATCTCGATGCAGTCCATCAGAGCCTGGCTGGCTGTGCATCCCGACCAGATGGATGAGGTGCTGTGGCACAATCGATCATATATTTTCTTCCGTGAGGTGCCGTTCGGAGATGCAAACGAGGGGCCGATCGCTGCCGCCAAGGTGCCGCTTGTGGCCGGCAGATCGCTGGCGGTGGATCGAAATATCCACACGTTCGGCTTCCCGTTCTTCATCCGGTCGGAGAGCCTTCGCCATCTGGACGACGGCAAACCGTTTGGACGCCTGATGCTCGCTCTGGATACGGGATCGGCAATCGTCGGCCCGGCGCGTGGAGATATCTTCACAGGCTCGGGTGAAGTTGCCGGTGAACTCGCAGGCACGGTGCGCCACGATGCGGACTTCTTCATCCTGATCCCGGCGAAAGCCACCGCGAGGTTCGTCGGATGACGAAGGACCGCAAACTGAGCACCGACGAAAGGATCCTGTGGGGCAAGGTTGCCCGAAGCATCCGCCCCATCCAGGGCATGGCAGGCGCTCGGGATGAATTGGATGCGCTGCTGAATGAAGCGCAGCAACAAGCCTCGACCGAGAAACGCGATGGCGCCGATCCTCGTTCGGCAGGCTCAGGCTCTCAGCAGACTACCGAAGCGGCGAAAAAGGCGTCCTCAGGCATCCATTACCCGCTTGAGCGTCCGGTAAAGCGCAAGATTGCAAACGGGCGTGTGGCTCTTGAGGCTCGCATCGACCTTCACGGGTTGGTTCAAAGCGAAGCTCACCTCATCCTTCTCGATTTTCTGATCCGGGCACACACGCGAGGTATGCGACATGTGCTGGTCATCACCGGCAAGGGCAGCTCGCTCGGGAGCGACGGGGCATTGCGGCGTGCGGTCCCCCTTTGGTTTTCCAAACCGGAGTTTCGCTACCTCATCTCGTCGTACGAAGCGGCAGCCCGACATCATGGAGGAGAGGGGGCGTTGTATATCAGGCTAGCGCGCCGCCCCGGAGAGGCATCATGACGCCCTTTGGGGAAGCTGTCCGGCGCCTGCGGTTGCGGAAGGGTGTTTCGCAAAAACAGATGGCTGCAGCCCTCAATCTTTCGCCGGCTTACCTTTCGGCGTTGGAGCATGGGAAGCGGGGATTGCCGACATTCGACTTGCTGCAGCGCATTGCCGGCTATTTCAACATCATCTGGGATGAAGCCGAAGAATTGTTTCTTCTTGCCCGGTTCTCCGACCCCAAGGTGGTCATCGATACGTCGGGTTTATCGGCTGAACACACGGCCTTCGCGAACCGCCTGGCGCTCTGCATTCGCGATATTGACGAGCCACTGTTGACAAAACTGACCGAGCTTTTGGAAATTGCCGAAAAAGCGCACGGAAAACGGTCATAATCCCCTGATTTATGCGCTCTGAAAACATGGCAGCATTGGGAACTCAGCCCAAAAATCCTATATTCTGATCTGAATAAGGCCGGTGATTCGCAAGGGCATCAGGCTTTGGTAACAGGGAAATTCTCGACAATATGACCGATACCTCCGCGACGGAAAACGGCGTCAGCACTGAATATGGCGCAGACTCCATCAAAGTCCTCAAGGGACTGGATGCCGTGCGCAAACGCCCGGGTATGTATATCGGCGATACGGATGACGGTTCGGGCCTGCATCACATGGTCTACGAAGTCGTGGACAACGCGATCGACGAAGCGCTCGCGGGACATGCTGACATCGTCACGGTCACGCTGAATCCCGACGGATCGGTAACTGTAACGGACAACGGCCGTGGCATCCCGACGGATATTCACAGCGGCGAAGGCGTATCGGCGGCTGAAGTCATCATGACGCAACTGCACGCCGGCGGTAAATTCGACCAGAATTCCTACAAGGTTTCCGGTGGTCTGCACGGCGTCGGTGTGTCTGTTGTCAACGCGCTTTCCGTATGGCTGAAGCTCAAGATCCGCCGTCAAGGCAAGATCCACGAAATGAGCTTCACGCATGGCGTTGCGGATGCGCCGCTGAAGGTCATTGGCGAAGCTGGCGACGAGACGGGCACCGAAGTCAGCTTCATGCCGAGCAGCGAAACCTTCACGATGACGGAGTTCGATTATGGAACGCTCGAGCATCGTCTGCGCGAACTCGCCTTCCTGAATTCCGGCGTTCGCATTCGTTTGACCGACAAGCGGCATTCGGATGTTCGCCAGGAAGAGATGCTCTATGACGGCGGTCTCGAGGCCTTCGTGACCTATCTCGATCGTGCGAAAAAGCCGCTGGTTGAAAAGCCGATTGCGATCCACGGCGAGAAGGACGGTATCACCGTCGAAGTGGCGATGTGGTGGAACGACAGCTACCACGAAAACGTCCTCTGCTTCACCAACAACATTCCGCAGCGCGACGGTGGCACGCATATGGCTGGCTTCCGCGCAGCCTTGACGCGCCAGATCACCTCTTACGCTGACACGTCGGGGATCACGAAGAGGGAAAAGGTAACGCTCGCCCCGGACGACTGCCGCGAAGGTCTGACGGCCGTTCTGTCGGTGAAGGTACCCGATCCGAAGTTCTCGTCGCAGACGAAGGACAAGCTGGTGTCGTCGGAAGTGCGACCGGTCGTCGAGCGTCTCGTCAACGAGGCGCTTGGAACATGGCTGGAAGAGCATCCCGCCGAGGCAAAAGTGCTGGTCGGCAAGGTTGCCGAAGCTGCAGCCGCCCGT
Organism: Rhizobium grahamii; assembly: GCF_009498215.1. Taxonomy (NCBI): domain Bacteria; kingdom Pseudomonadati; phylum Pseudomonadota; class Alphaproteobacteria; order Hyphomicrobiales; family Rhizobiaceae; genus Rhizobium; species Rhizobium grahamii. The sequence goes on from NZ_CP043498.1 coordinate 3,394,847, forward strand.
GAAGCAGCACGCAAGGCGCGCGAACTGACGCGCCGCAAGGGAGCGCTCGATATCGCATCACTCCCCGGCAAGCTTGCGGATTGCTCGGAGCGTGATCCCGCAAAGTCTGAAGTTTTTCTCGTCGAGGGTGACTCGGCAGGCGGTTCGGCCAAGCAGGGGCGTTCGCGCGAAAATCAGGCCATCCTGCCGCTCCGCGGTAAGATCCTGAACGTTGAGCGCGCTCGTTTCGACAAGATGCTGTCGAGCCAGGAAATCGGCACGCTGATTACCGCGCTCGGGACCGGCATAGGCAAGGATGAGTTCAACGCCGAAAAGCTGCGGTACCACAAGATCATCATCATGACGGACGCTGACGTCGACGGCGCTCATATCCGAACATTGTTGCTGACCTTCTTCTTCCGGCAGATGCCGGAACTGATCGAGCGTGGGCACCTCTATATCGCTCAGCCGCCGCTCTATAAGGTCTCGCGCGGCAAATCGATCCAGTATCTGAAGAACGAGAAGGCACTTGAGGATTACCTGATTGCGCAGGGTCTTGAAGATGCCGCGCTGAAGCTTGGCAGTGGCGAAGTGCGCGTTGGGCAGGATCTCGGTGAAGTGATCGGCGACGCCCTGCGTCTGCGCGCGCTCCTCGACAATCTCCACTCGCGCTATAACCGCGCCGTCGTCGAGCAGGCAGCCATTGCCGGCGCGCTGAATGCCGAAGCGGTCAGCGATCGCGGCCGTGCCGAACAATTGGCCGGTGAAGTCGCCAAGCGGCTTGATCTGATCGCGGAAGAGACTGAGCGTGGGTGGGAAGGCGGCTTGACCAGTGACGGCGGCTTGCGCCTTGAGCGCATGGTGCGTGGCGTCAAGGAAGTCGTTGTGCTGGATATGGCACTTCTCGGTTCGCAGGATGCTCGTCATATCGATCAGCTGTCGGGTCGACTGAAGGAAATCTACCTCACACCGCCCTCGCTGACCCGCCGTGAAGGCAGCCTCGAAATCTCCGGCGCACGAGCTCTGCTTGATGCAATTTTTGCAAGCGGTCGCAAGGGCTTGACGATGCAGCGCTATAAAGGCCTTGGCGAAATGAACGCCGAGCAGCTGTGGGAAACCACGCTCGATCCGAATGTTCGTTCGCTTCTGCAGGTCAAGGTGAATGACGCGACGGATGCAGACGGTCTTTTTGCCCGCCTCATGGGCGACGAAGTGGAGCCGCGCCGCGAGTTCATTCAGGACAACGCCTTGAGCGTTGCAAACCTGGACATCTAAGCGTTCAAGCGCTTCCAAATGAAAACCCCGCACCATCAGGCGCGGGGTTTTTTGTTTCATTATTTAGTCGGCAATGAATTTTCCTCGGAAAGCCACCTCGGCAAGGGGTTTGCGTTGGCTCGGGAATTCGCGCTCCTGATTGCGGGGCGATAGGACGCTCTTGTCTGCAAGTCGTCCAAACGCTATCCCGGCTTCCACGCGGTAGCCCTCCGGGATGGCGAAGGTCCGCTGAATCTCTTCGTGCTTGATGCCGCCCATGCCATGCGCATAGAAGCCGGAGAACTTTGCCTGCAGGGCGAGATAACCCCAGGCCGTGCCGGCATCGAAGGAATGGGTGTAACTTTTCCGTCCTTCGGAGAACTCACCGCTGAAGCCCTTGGAGACGACGAAGATCAGGGCTGACGCGTTCGTTGCCCATTCCTGGTTGGCTTCCACGAGCAAACCGACGAATTTTTCCCAGTCATCCGAGCCCTGTAGCGCGTAAATGAAGCGCCAGGGCTGCTGGTTCGCCGACGAGGGCGCCCAATGCGCCGCGTCGAGAACGGCTAACAATTGCTCCTCGGCGATCACCTCGCCGGTAAACGCCCGCGGCGACCAACGATCGAGGAATATGGGTTCGATAGGATAATGGGATTCGCGATTGTTGCTGTTGGTCATGGCTTTTCCAGGCTGTTGATTGAGGCTTGCTGGCGAGATCGCCGTAGTTTTGGGTGCGGCTCACAGTCTTAGGCGCCTCGCATCGAGCTTGGCAAGCAACTGGTGACTTCCATGATCCGTGCACAGTCTGTTTCAATAAATGTGTCCTCCCGTGCGCGCGAAAGAAAGCTAAGGATTGCCGAAATCGGTAATCTAGGGAGAGCGCCTTGCTCGTAAACGGTAAGTGGACAGAAGACTGGCAACCGGTCCAGGCAAAGGATGAGAAGGGCGGCTTCGTCCGTCAGACTTCAAGTTTCCGCAATTGGGTTACGCCGGATGGCGCCGCAGGCCCGACAGGGGAATCCGGCTTCAGGGCCGAGGCAGGTCGCTATCATCTCTACGTCGCCTACATCTGCCCTTGGGCTTCGCGGACGCTGATCGGCCGAAAGCTGAAGGGGCTGGAATCTGCCATCTCGGTTTCCGTGGTCGAGCCTGCGCTGACAAAGCAAGGCTGGCGGTTCGGCGACTATCCGGGAGCGACGCAAGACCAGATCCAAGGTGCCACCTACATGCACCAGATCTACACGAGCGCTGCGCCCGGCTTTACCGGCAGGGCGACGGTGCCCGTTCTGTGGGACAAGCAGTCGCAGACGATCGTGAACAACGAATCAGCTGACATCCTGCGAATGATGAACGAGGGCTTTGGCGATCTTGCCCATAATCCGATCGATCTCTACCCCGCTGCCCGTCGCGCCGAAATCGACGCCTTCAACGAACGGATTTATCCGAGCCTCAACAATGGGGTCTATCGAGCGGGCTTTGCCACCACGCAGCTCGCCTATGAAGAAGCATTCGCGGGCGTATTTGAGTGCCTCGATTGGGTCGAAAACGAGCTTGGCGATCGGCCGTTCCTGTTTGCTGAACACCCGACAGAAAGCGATATACGCCTCTTTGTAACGCTTGCGCGCTTCGATGTCGCCTATCACGGCCTGTTCAAATGCAACCTGCGCCGCGTTGCCGATTACAGCAAGCTTCGTGCTTTCTGCCGGCGGATGCTGGAGTGGCCGGGTGTCGCGGAGACCGTCAATTTCGATCATATAAAGCGTGGCTACTACTCGATCGAGAGCCTGAATCCGACGAGGATCGTTCCGGTCGGGCCTGATCTGGCCGAGATTTTCTGAAGCAGCGTACCGCTCGGGCAAAAAGCCATAATGACACCCGCGAATATCTCGTTCATAGGTGATCGAAATGTCGGTCTTGCTTAAGGAGGAAATGTCATGAAGCTTATGCGTGTTGGAGAAGCTGGTCGCGAGAAGCCGGCGATACTCGATTCCGACGGCAAGATCCGCGACCTGTCGGCGCATGTTTCGGACATTGGTGGCGACGCGATCTCGCCGGAAGGGCTTGCGAAGATCAAGGCCATCGACCTCCAGAGTCTGCCCGAGCTGTCGCCGGCTCGCATCGGTGCCTGCGTTGCGGGCACCGGAAAATTCATCTGCATCGGCCTCAATTTCTCTGATCATGCCGCTGAAACCGGCGCGACAGTGCCGCCTGAACCCGTCATCTTCATGAAGGCAACGTCGGCAATCGTTGGCCCTAACGACAATGTCCTGATCCCCCGCGGCTCTGAGAAGACCGACTGGGAAGTGGAACTCGGCGTTGTCATCGGTAAAACCGCAAAGTACGTCAGCGAAGCCGACGCGCTCGACTATGTCGCCGGCTACTGCGTGTCCCACGATGTCTCCGAGCGGGCCTTCCAGACGGAACGTGCCGGTCAGTGGACCAAGGGCAAGTCTTGCGACACCTTTGGTCCGATCGGTCCGTGGCTTGTCACCAAGGACGAGATTGCCGATCCGCAGAACCTCGGCATGTGGTTGAAGGTAAACGGCGAAACCATGCAGAACGGCTCGTCGAAGACGATGGTTTACGGCGTTGCGCATGTGGTGTCTTACCTGAGCCAGTTTATGTCCCTGCACCCGGGCGACGTGATTTCGACCGGCACGCCTCCGGGCGTTGGCATGGGCATGAAACCGCCGCGCTTCCTCAAGGCTGGCGATGTCGTGGAGCTCGGTATCGAAGGTCTGGGCACGCAGAAGCAGACCTTCCAGGCGGATCGCTGACAGCCATTCTGTGATCATTAAACATTCAGGCGCACCATCATGCCGGGGTAAATTCCCCGGCATTTCTTATTGCGGTGCGGATGGCAATGTTGCTGCGCAACAAAAACCTGTTAATCTGCGTTGAGGTGCCAGCACGTCGTTGGAAAGAATCCGATGCCTTTCACAGGCTGTCGTCTTCCAGATTAGAGAAAGGTGGCGCATCTCATGTTTTACCAGCTTTATGAATTGAACCATGCTGCATTGGCGCCTTATCGTGCGTTCGCCGATATCATGCGCATGGTCTATGCCAATCCGCTTAATCCGATTTCGCAGACCCCTTGGGGTCGCACGGTGGCCGCTAGCCTCGAAATGTTCGAGCGCACGACGCGTCGCTACGGCAAACCGTCATTCGGCCTGAACGATACCGTGATTGGTGATCGCAAGATCGCCGTGCGGGAAGAGGTCGTGTGGTCGCGTCCCTTTTGCAATCTGCTCCATTTTGCGCGCAATGTTCCAAGCGGCCAGGCGCCAGATCCACGTATCCTCATCGTCGCGCCGATGTCGGGCCACTACGCGACGCTGTTGCGCGGTACCGTCGAAGCGCTCCTCCCAAGCGCCGATATCTATATCACCGACTGGATCGACGCCCGCATGGTGCCGATGACCGAAGGCACGTTCGATTTCGATGACTACGTCGATTATGTCATTGAAATGCTGCGCTTCCTCGGTCCCGACACCCACGTGATCGCCGTCTGTCAGCCCTCCGTGCCGGTCCTTGCCGCCGCTGCCGTCATGGAAGCCGACAATGACCCGTTCTCGCCCTCGTCGATGACGCTGATGGGCGGACCGATCGACACGCGCATCAACCCGACAGCCGTCAACCAGCTCGCCAAGGAGCGCTCCCTTGAGTGGTTTGCGGATAACGTGATCATGAATGTACCTTGGCCGCAGCCGGGCTTCATGCGTCCCGTTTATCCGGGTTTCCTGCAGCTGTCGGGCTTCATGTCGATGAACCTCGATCGGCATGTGATCGCCCACAAGGAATTCTTCATGCACCTCGTGAAGAACGACGGTGAGCCGGCAGAGAAGCACCGCGATTTCTATGACGAGTACCTTGCCGTTATGGATCTGACCGCCGAGTTCTATCTTCAGACGGTCGATCAGGTCTTCATCAAGCATTCGCTGCCGAAGGGCGAGTTGCTCCATCGCGGCAGGCCGGTCGATCCGGCTGCGATCCGCAACGTGGCGCTGCTCACGGTCGAAGGGGAGAACGACGATATATCCGGTGTCGGCCAGACCAAGGCCGCGCAGACAATTTGCGTCAACATTCCCGAAAACATGCGGATGCACTACCTGCAGCCCGATGTCGGACATTACGGTGTCTTCAATGGCTCGCGCTTCCGCCGAGAAATCGCACCGCGCATCGTCAATTTTGTCCGGGAGCACAGCCGGACAGGAAAGCCTGTCGTGAAGCGGGTGATCAAAGGCGGAAAATCAAGCTGATTTAGAATGTTCTGAATTAGTGCCTTCATTTCAAGGCGTTGTCCGATTTGGACTAACATCGCCTTGAAGCTGACCTGGGGTGTAACCACATCGATTCCAGCGTTCGGTATCTTGCCGGACGCGGAAAAATGCGAGGACACCGCACGATGAACCAGTCAGCATTGCTTCGCCCGGATTGGACTCCGGCTACCATTGCCCTGATGATCCTCGGCTTCGTGGTTTTCTGGCCTCTGGGTCTCGCCATGCTTGCCTACATTATTTTCGGGGAGCGCCTGCGTGGTTTCAAGCGCGACGCCAACAGCGCTGCGGATGGATTCTTTGCCGGCTGCCGACGTTCGCATGGTCGCTATCGCCCGCACTTCTCGACGGGTAATGTAGCCTTCGACGATTGGCGCAAGGCCGAACTCGATCGGCTGGAAGAAGAACGCCGCAAGCTTGATGAAATGCGCGAGGAGTTCGATTCCTACATGCGCGAACTGCGCCGCGCCAAGGATCAGGAAGAGTTCGATCGCTTCATGCGCGATCGCAGGAACGCCAAGCGCGACGACAACGGACCGGTCGCAGAATACCAGACCCCGTAACGTCGGCACTGTTCAGCACCGAAACTTCAACCGGCATCATCGATGCCGGCTTTTCTTTGCAAAGAATCCCCGCGAATCATATAGAAAATGTCCATGTTCCCGCTCCTCGCAAAGCCGCGCCGCAGCGCCCGGAAGCCCGCTCCGCCCGAGACCCGGACGCTTGATGTGGCTGGTCGCCTGATGCCGTTGACGATCAAGCAGCACGAGCGGGCAACACGTATTACGTTGCGTATCGAACCCGGCGGTCGCGCTTTGAAGATGACGATCCCAAGCGGGCTGGCGCAGCGCGAGGTGAATGCATTTCTCGACCGCCATCAGGGGTGGCTGCTCACCAAGCTTGCCAAGTTCTCAACGGATTCCGGCCTGCATGACGGCAGCAGCATCCTCTTTCGCGGCGTGTCGCACCGTATTCATCACACGGGCAGCCTTCGCGGATTGACCGAAGCGATTGTTGTCGATGGCAAGCCTGTTCTGAAGGTCAGCGGCATGCCCGAGCATGTCGGACGCCGCATCGCGACCTTCCTTAAAAAGGAGGCGAGGGCGGACCTCGAGCGGCTGGCAGCGCTGCATGCCCGTTCGATCAGCACGCCGATTAGATCGATTTCCATGAAGGACACCCGCAGCCGTTGGGGATCCTGTTCGTCCGAGGGGAATTTGAGCTTCTCCTGGCGCATCGTCATGGCGCCGCCATCCGTCGTCGACTATCTGGCGGCCCATGAGGTAGCCCATCTCAGAGAGATGAACCACGGCCCACGCTTCTGGTCACTTTGCAAGAAGCTCTGCCCCCACATGGACGAAGCAAAGGCCTGGTTGAAGCGCCACGGCAGTCAGCTTCACGCCATTGATTTCGACTGATCAAAGCCTCGCAAAATTCAGCTTTTGTCGCGATTTGGCTCGACTCCAAACGCTTTTCGTGTCACTCCGCTGCCATGAAACCGGATATCAAGATCTGTGGGCTGAGCACGGCTGAAACCATCGATCGCGCCCTTGCGCGCGGTGCGACCCATATCGGCTTCATCTTCTTCGAAAAGAGCCCGCGCTATGTTGAGCCCGATATCGCCGGCAAGCTTGCGGAACCGGCTCGCGGCAAGGCCAAGATCGTTGCTGTCACTGTCAACCCTAGCAATGACGACCTCGATGAGATCGTGGCGCTGTTGAAGCCTGATATTATTCAGTTGCACGGCGACGAGAGCCCGGAGCGCGTTCTGACCATAAAGGCGGTCTACGGCCTGCCGGTCATGAAGGCTTTCTCCGTGCGGACGGCTGACGACCTGAAGCGCGTGGAGGCCTATATCGGCATTGCCGATCGGTTCCTGTTCGACGCCAAGCCTCCGAAGGGATCCGATTTGCCCGGTGGCAACGGTGTTTCCTTCGATTGGAGCCTGTTGTCCTGGCTTGACCACAATGTGGATTACATGCTTTCCGGTGGCTTGAACAAAGCCAACATTGCCGAAGCGCTCGCCATGACCAAGGCACCCGGGATCGATGCGTCCTCCGGTGTCGAAAGCGCGCCGGGCGTCAAGAACGTGGCAATGATCGATGAGTTTTTCGATGCGGTCGAATGGGCCTGTCAGCCTGAAGCGGCCTCAGGGAGTTGAGAGTGAACGAGACGCCAAAACCGAATTCCTTCCGTTCCGGCCCCGATGAAGATGGCCGTTTCGGCATTTACGGCGGCCGCTTCGTCGCCGAGACGCTGATGCCTTTGATCCTCGACCTTCAGGACGAGTGGAACAAGGCAAAGGACGATCCGGAATTCCAGGCGGAGCTGAAGCAGCTCGGCACCCACTATATCGGTCGCCCGAGCCCGCTCTATTTCGCTGAACGCCTGACTGCCGAACTCGGTGGCGCGAAGATCTACTTCAAGCGCGAAGAGCTGAACCACACCGGTTCGCACAAGATCAACAACTGCATTGGCCAGATCCTGCTTGCCAAGCGCATGGGCAAGACCCGGATCATCGCTGAAACCGGCGCCGGCCAGCATGGTGTTGCCTCTGCAACGGTTGCCGCCCGCTTCGGCCTTCCTTGCGTCGTCTACATGGGCGCAACCGACGTCGAGCGTCAGGCGCCCAACGTGTTTCGCATGAAGCTTCTCGGCGCCGAAGTGAAGCCTGTCACGGCCGGCCACGGCACGCTGAAGGACGCGATGAACGAGGCGCTGCGTGACTGGGTCACCAACGTCGACGATACCTACTACCTGATCGGCACGGCCGCCGGCCCGCATCCCTATCCTGAGATGGTCCGCGACTTCCAGGCCGTCATCGGTACAGAAGCTCGTCAGCAGATCCTGGAAGCCGAAGGACGCTTGCCGGATCTCGTCATCGCTGCCGTCGGCGGCGGTTCGAATGCGATCGGGATTTTCCATCCATTTCTCGATGATGAAGGCGTCAAGATCGTCGGCGTCGAAGCCGGCGGCAAGGGCTTGAGTGGCGACGAGCATTGCGCCTCGATCACCGCGGGTTCGCCGGGCGTTCTGCACGGCAACCGCACCTATCTGCTGCAGGACGGCGACGGCCAGATCAAAGAAGGTCACTCGATTTCCGCCGGTCTCGATTACCCCGGCATCGGCCCTGAGCATTCCTACCTGAATGATATCGGTCGCGTCGAATACGTCCCGATCATGGACCATGAGGCGCTGGAAGCCTTCCAGACGCTCACACGCCTCGAAGGCATCATTCCGGCGCTGGAGCCGTCGCATGCGCTGGCCGAAGTCATCAAGCGCGCGCCGAAGATGGGCAAGGATGAAATCATCCTGATGAACCTCTCCGGCCGCGGCGACAAGGACATCTTCACTGTCGGCAAGCTTCTGGGAATGGGTGAGTAAGTCATGACCGCACGTATGGACAAACGCTTCGCCGATCTGAAGGCGGAAGGCCGGCCGGCACTCGTTACCTATTTCATGGGCGGTGATCCGGACTATGAAACCTCGCTCGGCATCATGAAGGCGCTGCCGGAAGCAGGCTCCGATGTTATCGAACTCGGAATGCCTTTCTCCGACCCGATGGCTGACGGCCCGGCGATCCAGATGGCCGGCCAGCGTGCCCTCAAGGGCGGCCAGACGTTGAAGAAGACGCTGCAGCTTGCGGCCGACTTCCGCAAGACCGATGACGCAACGCCGATCGTGATGATGGGGTATTATAACCCGATCTACATTTACGGCGTCGAGACGTTTCTGGATGACGCGTTGGCAGCCGGCATCGATGGCCTGATCGTCGTCGATCTTCCGCCAGAAATGGATGACGAGCTCTGCATCCCCGCTCTCAGGAAGGGGATCAATTTCATCCGTCTGGCAACGCCGACGACCGATGAGAAGCGTCTGCCGACCGTTCTGCGGAACACTTCAGGCTTCGTCTACTACGTCTCGATGAATGGCATCACCGGCTCGGTGTTGCCGGATCCTTCGCTGGTATCGGGCGCCGTCAAGCGCATCAAGCAGCATACCGATCTGCCTGTCTGCGTCGGCTTCGGCGTCAAGACCGCCGACCACGCGAAGGTTATCGGCAACTCGGCCGATGGTGTCGTCGTCGGCACCGCAATTGTCAATCAGGTGGCAACGAGCCTCACCAAGGATGGGAAGGCAACAGCCGATACCGTCCAGGCCGTCGCCACGCTTGTTCGTGGATTGTCAACGGGTACACGTTCGGCGCGCCTTGTTGCTGCCGAATAGTTTCCCCACATTGGCAATAGTCAATCAGGAGTTTTCGACTTGAACTGGATCACCAACTACGTCCGCCCCCGCATCAATTCCATGCTGGGCCGCCGCGAAGTGCCGGAGAACCTCTGGATCAAGTGCCCGGAAACGGGTGAAATGGTCTTCCATAAGGATCTGGAGAACAACAAGTGGGTTATCCCGGCCTCCGGCTATCACATGAAGATGCCGGCGAAGGCTCGCCTTGCCGATCTTTTCGATGACGGCGCCTATGAAGCGCTGGTCCAGCCGAAGGTCCCGCAGGATCCGCTGAAGTTCCGCGATTCCAAAAAGTACGCGGATCGCCTGAAGGACAGCCGCATCAAGACCGAGCAGGAAGACACGATCGTTGCCGGCGTCGGCAAGGTTCGCGGCCTGAAGCTCGTCGCGGTCGTTCACGAATTCAACTTCATGGGCGGCTCGCTCGGCATTGCTGCCGGCGAGGCAATCGTGAAGGCGTTCGAGCGAGCCATCGCTGAAAAATGCCCGCTGGTCATGTTCCCGGCATCGGGTGGTGCCCGCATGCAGGAAGGCATCCTCTCGCTCATGCAGCTGCCGCGCACGACGGTTGCCGTCGACATGCTGAAGGAAGCGGGACTTCCATACATCGTCGTTCTGACAAACCCGACCACGGGTGGCGTCACGGCATCCTATGCGATGCTTGGCGATCTTCATCTGGCAGAGCCTGGCGCGGAAATCTGCTTTGCCGGCAAGCGCGTCATTGAACAGACGATCCGCGAAAAACTGCCGGAAGGCTTCCAGACCTCTGAGTACCTGCTGGAACACGGCATGGTCGACATGGTGGTCAAGCGCCACGATATTCCGGATACGCTGGCACGCGTCCTGAAAATCCTGACCAAGAAGCCTGCAGCAAACCTCAACAAGGAAAGCGGGACGCTCGCCATAGCCGCGAGCGCCTGATCCAACTAGGCGGGTCGCGCGATGATACCAAGGGGCCAAGCCGTAGTGAGCGAAGCAGCGCAGGAAATCGATAAGCTCTTGGGATTGCATCCCAAGGGCTTTGATCTGTCCCTGGATCGCATTACCCGTCTGCTTTCTGTTCTCGGTGATCCGCAGAAGAAGCTGCCGCCCGTCATTCATGTGGCGGGCACCAACGGCAAAGGCTCGGTAACCGCCTTTTGCCGTGCCTTGTTGGAGGCCGGCGGCTACAGCGCCCATGTCCACACCTCTCCGCATCTCGTAAACTGGCACGAGCGCTATCGGATAGGTGTCGAAGGCGGTCGTGGGCAACTGGTGGATGATGCCGTCTTCGCTGAGGCCGTCCGACGCGTTGCGGCCGCCAATGATGGCCAGAAGATCACTGTTTTCGAGATCCTGACGGCAGTCACTTTCATTCTGTTTTCAGAGCATCCGGCGGATGCCGCTATCCTCGAGGTTGGCCTCGGTGGTCGTTTCGACGCCACCAACGTCATCTCCGATCCCGCCGTCTCGGTCATCATGCCGATCTCGCTCGATCACCAGCCGTATCTGGGCGATCGTGTCGAACTGATTGCGGCGGAGAAGGCCGGGATCATGAAGCGCGGGCATCCCGTTGTCATCGGTAAGCAGGAATATGACGCCGCGCTCGACGTGCTGATGTCGACCGCCGAACGGCTGAACTGCCCGACGGCCGTCTTCGGTCAGGACTATATGGCGCATGAAGAATACGGACGCCTCGTCTATCAGGACGAGTTCGGCCTGGCCGATCTGCCATTGCCGCGCCTTCCTGGCCGTCACCAGTATGCCAACGCCGCGGCCGCGATCCGCGCCGTCAAGGCTGCCGGCTTCACAGTCACCGAGACGATGATGGAGAAGGCGCTGCTCTCGGTCGAGTGGCCGGGCCGTCTTCAGCGTCTGAGCGACGGCAACCTGATGGCCAGCGCTCCGGCAAAAGCGGAAATCTGGGTCGATGGCGGTCACAACCCCGGCGCCGGCGAGGTGATCGCTGAAGCAATGGCGAACTTCGAGGAAAAGCAGCCACGGCCGCTCTTCCTAATCATCGGCATGATCAACACCAAGGATCCGGTTGGCTACTTCAAGGCGTTCAAGGGCTTGGCCGAGAAGGTCTATTGCGTGCCGATCCGTGGTAGCGACGCGATGATCGATCCGGTCATCCTGGCGAATGCCGCCTATGATGCCGGCCTTGTGGCAGAGCCGATGTCGACTGTCAGCGACGCATTGGAAGCAATCAAGGAAGGCGCGTTCGAACAGGACCATCCGCCGCGCATCCTGATCGGCGGCTCTCTCTATCTCGTCGGCGATGTGCTTGCCGACAACGGCACACCCCCGAAATGAAAAAAGCCCGGTCAAATGCCGGGCTTCTTCTTGTCTGCTTATGCGCAATGCTTAGGCGGCGCTCGAGATCCAGCTCGAAAGGGCGGTCTTCGGTGCAGCGCCAACCTTGATGTCGGCAACTTCGCCGGCCTTGAACATGGCGAGCGTCGGGATGGAACGGACGCCGAACTGAGCGGCCAATTCCGGATTCTCGTCGATGTTGAGCTTGGCGACCTTCACCTTGCCCTGAAACTCGACAGCGAGTTCTTCGAGACTGGGGGCGATCATCTTGCACGGGCCGCACCATTCAGCCCAGAAATCGACGACGACGGGTTCTGCGGATTCCAGAACTTCCGACTGGAAGTTGTTGATATCGACTTTTACGGTAGCCATAGGCTGCTCCTTTACGGATTTCCTGTTGAAGCACATGTGAGCGTGCGGCGCGGGAATTTCAATGCCCGGTATTTCACTTTGTCTCGAGTTGCGCAAGCGCCGACGCCAGGGCATCCGGCGGTAGCGTGTGAACGGAGCCATTTTCGGTGTAGACGAGCACGCAATCGATGCGCTTGCCTGGGTAGAGCGGCGCCAGGATCTCCCGATAAATGGCAAGCTGCGCCTTGTGAGCAAAGGGGATTGCTTCCGCTGTCTGCGGCGGGACGCGATTGGTCTTGTAGTCGAGTACGACAACGCGATCGTCGAAGACCGCCATTCTATCGACGCGGCCAGAGACTGCGTAGTCGCGGCCTTTCAGGGATAGCGTTCCCATGATCGAGACTTCGGGTTGGGCGTGGCCGGTGAATACGCCTTGCAGTGTCGGTGCTTCCAGCAGTCGCAAGACAGATCGGATCAGCGTTTCGCGCTCGTCCTGCGACCAGCGCCGGGCCGAACGCTCCAGATAGCGTTGCGCGGCGGCCAGGCGATCTGTCGGTGAAAAGTCCGGTAGCGTCTGCAGCATGCGGTGCAGGAGCCGGCCCTTTAGCAAGGAGCGGTCGGATTTTGCTTTGTCGCCGAATAGTGGGGATGTGACGAGCAGGTCGTCTGCCTGCTCATCAATGACCGTGCCCGCGCCGGAAGGGCTGAGAGGTCGCGGCAACTGTCTCTGCGGCGGCAGCGGTCTGCTGAGGTTTTCGGGCAATCTTTCATTCGTTTGTGCCAGCTCAGGTGGTGCGGCCCGCTCGAAGTTCCTTCCGATGTGCGGAACGCGCCATTTGATTCCAGACCAGGTGCCGTCGGGACCGGAGAACGTTGCCGCCGCGACGTGTGGGTGGCTATCAGTCATCGCCGCTGAAATCATCGCATGCCAAGTATCGCTGTTCGGCCGCACGCCGCGGTAGCCGCAAACGATCAACCGGTCGGCGGCTCGCGTCATCGCCACGTAAAGCAGCCGGCGATACTCTTCCTCGGCCAGCAACTGAATGCGGCTCGCGTCAGCCTGTGTCAGCGAGTTGCTGAGATCCCCGAGCGGCACCCATGCCGGCATCGGCGGCTCGTCGCCCGGCTGCTCCAGCAGCCGCAGCTTCGGCATATGGCTATGCGTAAAGGCTTTCGAGCCACCGTCGACGAGGAAGACGATCGGCGCTTCCAGGCCCTTCGAGGCGTGGACGGTCATGATCCGCACTTCGTTGCGGCCTTTGTCCTGCTCGCGCTTGACCTCCGGGGCCTCCAGTTCGAGCGTCGAAATGAACGATTGTAAGCCAGGGAGGCCGGAATTCTCGTGGTCGAGCGCGAAGGTCAGGAACTCATCGAGAATATCGCTGACCTCGGTGCCCAGGCGAGCGAGAAATTGTCGGCGTCCACCGTTGCTCCCCAACACATGGGCGTAGAAGTCATGGACAGAGAGGCTTTTCGATTCATTCAGGAACAGCTTCAGCTTTCGAACCGCGACCTGCAGCCGCTCGTTGCCATCGTCCGCAAATTTCAGCAGATGTGTCCAAACGCTCTCATCGTCCGGACGGAGCGCCGCCACGGCAAAGATGTCGTCTTCGCTGAGATCGAGCAGGGGGCTTTTCATCAGTGCCGCCAGCGACAGGTCGTCCTGCGGCAGAAGCAGGAACCGGCCGAGGGCGACGAGGTCCTGAATGGCGATGTGGCTTGTCAGCCTCAAGCGGTCGGCGCCCGCAACCGGAATGTTGTCACGACGCTTCAAGGCACGGGTCAACGCATTGACGAAGGAATCGCGTTTCCGCACCAGGACGAGGATGTCTCCGGCTTCGATCAGGCGCTCCTTACCCTTCTCAATGATGGTTTCCTTGCCGACCAGATTGCCGATCGTGTGCGCCATCCTGCGAGCAAGAACGGCTGCTGGCGCGCTTTCGGGCGTCGCGTCGAAGGGCGCGGTCCAGTCCTCTTCCTTGACGGTCACTTCAGGAGCGATCATCTCCCAAAGATCGACGGCGCCGGGATGACCGATACGGTTGGAACGGTGAACGACGGGCTCGCTGGAAGCGCTCAGCCCGCGGGCGTTACCCTCGGGTGTAAAGATGTGGTCGACGGCTGCCAGAACATCGGCGGTGGAGCGGAAGGATAGCGGCAGGCGAACCGTCGAAAAGGCAAGCCCGCTTTGGGCTACGCGGTGACGGGTCCGACGGCTCTCTTCGGAGAACCGCTCGGGCCGTGCACCTTGAAACGAGTAGATCGACTGCTTCTCGTCGCCAACCGCAAACAGCGTGCGCACAACACTTCGGGCACCCTCTCCCGAAAAGAAATCTTCGGCCAGCGACTGAATGACACTCCATTGGATCGGGCTGGTGTCCTGCGCTTCGTCGACAAGAATATGATCGATGCCCTGGTCGAGCTTGTAGTGGATCCAGGGCCCGACATCGCTCTTGTTGAGCAGATCCGCCGTGCGCGTGATCAGGTCCTCGAAGTCGAGCTGGCTTCGCTGCTTCTTGAGGTCCTCGTAGTCGCGATTGAGGCGATCAGCCAGGATCAACGCTGCCCGCGTCGCATCATGCATCCGGATGATCTTCAGTCGGTCGCGGCGAGAGAGAATGTGCGATCGTGCCGCCGCAATGGCATCTGCCAGTGCCGGCGCTTCGCTCAGCATCGCCTTTACGAAGAACTGCGAATCCGCCTTCGCCTCGCCCTTGACGGTCAGGAACGTCTTTTCGAGAAGCGCGATGCGGCGTTTCGCGTCTCGTTCTCTGCCCGCAGCCCGGAGGTTCGCGGCAACGTCTTGAGCCTTGACGCCACCTTTCTCATCCGCGAGATCGAGATAGCGGTCGAGCACGGGGCCCGATAGTACTGGCAACGGCCAATAGCTGGCGACGATTGCTGCTTCTGTCTCATCAGGAAGAAGTCCCAACCTGTCGCGAAGAACAAGATCAAGGCCGCCGGCGCGCTCCGCTGCGAGCGTGAATCTGCGGATCGCGTTGCGGTTTGCAACGATCTCACTCAGCAGGTTTTCCAGGCCGCTTTCGTCGCCGAGATTGAGAACATAGGTGAAGGCTTCGGCCAACGTGGCATCATCTTCAGGCGTCGTCGCCGTCAGGAGCGAACGCCGCGCATCGGCAAGCAGAGTGACGGCAGCGCGGTCGTCGAGAACCGAAAAATGACCCGCGACGTTAGCTTCCAGCGGAAACTGGTGCAGCAGGGCTTCACAGAAGGCGTGGATTGTCTGGATTTTCAATCCGCCCGGCGTTTCGAGCGCCCTTGCAAACAGCCGACGCGCTTCGGCGAGCTTCAGGCGATCAGGCCGCTTGCCCTCGATCTGGCCGATCCGCTGGCTCAGATCGTCGTCTGACAGGACGGCCCAATCAGCCAGTCGGTCAAACACGCGGTTGGACATTTCGGAGGCCGCAGCCTTGGTATAAGTCAGGCAGAGAATTGCCGAGGGGCGCGCGCCGGCAAGCAGCAAGCGAATGACCCGTTGCGTCAGGACGTGCGTCTTGCCGGATCCGGCGTTGGCCGAAACCCATGCAGAACGCTCTGGGTCCGAGGCAACCGACTGCTGGATTGTTGTCCAGCTTGTCCATGCGATAGGATCATCGCCCTCCGGCAGCGTCGTTTCATCATTCATCGTCGCCTCCTTCGTCGCTTTCGGCGGTCGACCACTCCGATACGCGCGCGAGATGGTCGTAATCACCGCCGAACTCGAACTGCTGTGCGGGGATGAGACGGGAGGTAAATCCCTTTTCGCCTGATTGCAGCAGAGATACGAACTTGATGAGCTGATCAATGGAATCGCCGGCAAGATCCATAGCCGATTTGGCCTTGTCGCCCTTGCCTGAGAACTCGTTGTTGACGGTGTCGACCTGAAAACGGGTGCCCGGCCGGAGCCTCACATAGAGCAAGTCTTGAGGCGTAAGGCTTCCCGCCTCTCGGAACGCACCTGCGCTAAGCGCAGCGGCTTCGAGTGCGAGCTGCGGGTCGAGAAGGGCACGGGCTTGAGCCGGAGAAGGGTTGAACCCCGTCTTGTAGTCGATGATATCGGCAGCGCCAGGGCCCCTGATGTCGATCCTGTCGGCAACACCGCTGAGGCGGATATTGACAGTCTCCAGCTCGACGCCGCCGCGAACTTCTGTCAGCGTGCGGCGAACATCGGGCCGCCGTTCAGCTTCCCAGTTCAGGAATGCCTTGGCAACTTCGCGGAAACGTGGCCGCCATACGGCATCGATATGCGGCGGCAACTGCTCCATGTCGAAGAGCTCGTTCAGGATGCGCTCCATCGCGTCGGCTGCATCATCAGTCCCGGCCATATGGCCTTCCCGGATGAAGCGATCGATGATCGTGTGGTAGAGCGTTCCTCGCTCAGCCGCACCAGGATCGCGATTGAAGGGCGCAACCGGATCGAGCCGCAGGACGCGCCTTGCGTAAATCGCATAGGGGTCGCGCCGCAGCCTGCCGACTTCACTGAAGGAGTAGGATTTCGGCTGCATCTCTCTTGGCGGCGTCGGGCTTGGCCGCTGGGCGGGAGCCTGCCGATCGCCTTGATCAATGAGATTTGCCCAATGAATGAAACGCGCACCACGCGCTTTCAGCTCCGCTTCCAATGACTTGCCGCCGAAAGCCAGCAAGCGCTGCAGCCAGCGCGAACCAACCGTTGGCGTTGATCCCTGGCGCAGCGCGCGGGAGTAGACCAGATGGCGGGTGCCGTTCGCCATTTCGAAATCGTGCGCCAGCTGCCCGATGCGGCGTTCCGGCGGCTCCAGTCCGATTTCGGTCTTCATCGTACGCGAGATGAACGGATTGTTGCTGGTCTGGCCCGGCCAGGAGCCCTCGTTCAATCCGCCGAGTATGAGCGTATCGACGCTCTGCAGGCGTGCTTCCAGCGTCCCTAGAATGAGAAGGCGCGGATGGAGCAAGGCACGTGGCTTGACGGCCTGGCCAGCTGTCAGCGCGGCCATGATATCGATCCACTGAGGGCCGTCGGCTTCGATTTGCCCGTCGGTATCGATGATTTCAGCCAGGAGGCTGGCAAGTGTATCGCCAGCTTCGTCGGACCAGAGCCCCGACAGATCTGCCCTCCGATCGGAGGCAACCGCTTCCAGTGCGCGACCGGTGCGCTCCGCCCAGTCCGACAGTGTAAAGGCCGTGGTCATGGCGCGACCGTCCGGGCGTCGATGGACAAATGCGGAGGCGAGCGGCTCGACTGCCGCACTGACACGCCGCGCGAGATCGCGCGCCTTGTCGGGCGCATCTGTCGGCAGCGCCTTTCGCCATTTCGGCACGTGTTGTTCCAGCGCTTGATCGGCCAGTTGCTGCTCGACCAACGGCTCAAGTGTACTGATGTCGACTTCGGCGACACCGCCGCGAAGGGCGATCAGCTCCAAGGCGGCCACGGACTGCGCAAGCAGATCCGGTTCAAGCCCGAAACGAGCCAACGGGTGCTTCAGCAGGCCAACGAGTGCGACTGGATCACCCGGTCTCAGCGTTGCCTCCAGCAGAAGCTGCAGCAAGGTGCCCTGCGGCGTGGCGGCCAGCGGCGTACCGGCCGAGTCGTCGGCGATGATTCCGAAGCGCGAAAGCTCGGTGGCGACACGGCGGGCCAGGTTCCTGTCCGGCGTAATCAGCGCGGCTCTGCTCTCGCCGGAAGTGCCCGGCTGCTCGAGCGCAAGGCGCAGCGCGATCGCGATCGCTGTCGCTTCCTCGCGCTCGTTCGCCGCCTCTATCAGGGACACATCCGCGAAAGCGCGCGAGATGTCACCCTCGTTCAAGGCATGCTTGAAATCACCCCACTCGCTTGTCGCCTCGGAGGGCGAAAGGGAATGAGATAGGATTCGACCGCGTAGGTCGAGGTCCGCCGGCGGCTCTGCAAGCGGGGCAACATCGTCGCGGGTGGATCCCAGCCGCTTCAACAGCTGCGCCAGACCGTATTGCGAATGGCTTCGGCTGGCAGCGTCGACAGGTCGGCCGAAACTGGCCTCTGGAGCCACCATTTCCCAATGCCTGTCCGGCATGGCGGTGTCGAGCCCCGGCAGAACGATCACGCCCTCCGGCCGGCCCGCGACAGCGGCGATGAGATCGGCCGTTGCCGGCACCGAGCCTGTCGAGCCTGCAATGATGATGGGGCCGGATTCAGCCATCGTTGCAATCCGGCTCGCCTCTGCCCGCAGGATCGCGTTGCGGTGTCGGGCAGGAGAAGATTTTCCGAGTTCGTTCAGCCGCTCCGGCCAGAAGGCACTCGCGATCCGCAGGAATTCAGCCGTCAGCTGCCACCACAATGCGTGATCATTGGCGCTGAGATCGGAAAGCTCACTCCACTCTTTGTCTTCCGTTTCGATCGAGTCGATCAGCTCTGCAAGGTTTCTTGCGAGCCAGATCGCGTCAGCGGGGCTTGCGGGTGCGACAAGCGGCGAGTCCGAATGGATGCTGCGGACGATCTCAGGCAGTTTGTTTCGCCAGGCGAGGATCAACCGCGCCAGTTCGAGCAACCGCGACGTATTCGAAAGGGGCTGCGCAAGATCGAGCGTGGCGGGCAGGCTTTCGTCAAAGTAGCCACTGTCATCGTCCGTTTCGCCGAGCGGGCGGATCACGGGCAGGATCGCCGATCGCCCGCCGAGAAGATCGACGAACTCCGAACGCAGGACGCGCGCCGCGCGTCTCGTTGGCAGATAGATAGTGACCGTCGACAGCGATAGCGGATCGCCGGGATCATAACGAAAGCGAGGTGTAAGCCGACCGTCGCAGAGGCTCTCTGCAAGCGTCCTCAGGAAGGGGAGGCCAGCGGGTATGGTCAGGAGTCTTGGTCGGTGATGCTCGACCATCCGTCATGCAAACGTCCGGTATCGCCGGATCGTTTCCTCCGCTTCGCCGATAGCCTCGGGGGTGCCGACCGTAAGCCAATGTCCCTCTAGTACCGTTCCATAGAGGCGACCGCGCGCGATCGCCTTGTCGAAATAGAGATTGAGGTTGAACGCATCGGCAGGTGCATCGTCGAGAAACGACGTGTGCATGGCGATAGCGCCCGCATAGACGACCGGATTTGGTCCCGTCTCTGCAAAGCGCGTCAGTCCGCCGTTCATCGCCATGTTGAAGTCGTTCTTGCCGTTATGCCCGGTGGTGTCTTCGAGCTTCACGCAAAGCATAGCCATATCCATGTCCTTCACGTTGAAGAATCCGGCTAAGCGTCGCAGGTTGCTTGGCGCATCCGGCCGCTCGCCGATCCAGAACAGGTCGGCATTGGTCACGAAAACCTCGCCCGGCGGCAGCAGTTTAAGGCCCTTCGCAAGCCCGCCGCCATTGTTCATCAGGCGCTCGCGCTCGTCGGATATGATAATCTCGAGGCTTTTGTAGGATGCAAGATGGTCGAGCATCTGGTCGGCATGATGGTGGACATTCACAACGACCTTTTCAACGCCGGCTTCGGCAAGCGAGTCGAGCGAATAGTCGATCATCGCCTTGCCATCGATCTTCACCAACGGCTTCGGTATCGTGTCGGTAATAGGACGCATCCGGGTCCCAAGACCCGCCGCGAGCACCATCGCTTGTTTGATCGTCATTCTATCAGGAACTCATGATTCGCTTGGTATTATTCCAGCCCTTACGAACCAATCGCGCAAGGGGGCAAGCGTTTCATGCTGAAAGGCGGTGTGGAGATAGCCGAGCGTGCGCGGCATGTGTTTCATGTAGCCGGGCTTTCCGTCCCGCTGCATCAGCCGCACCCAGAGACCGGCAAGCTTGCAGTTTCGTTGGGCGGACATGATCGCCCAGCTCTTCAGGAAGGCGGCTTCATCGAAATTTCCCTGTGCGCGGCGAAGCGACAGATAATCGTCCATCAGCGTGCGAAACAAAGCCGGCTCGATCGTCACACGCGCATCCTGGGCGATCGAGGCAAGATCATAGGCCGTCGGCCCAATCATCGCGTCCTGAAAGTCGATTATGCCGACGCGATCGATGCCGTTCTTATCCTCGCGCCAAATGATGTTGGGCGAGTGAAAGTCGCGAAGAAGGATGTTCTTTTCCGCCGACTGAAGCTGGTCGATCAGGTCGTCCCATATCGCAAGATATTCGTCGCGCTCGGCATCGGTTGCCTTTGCACCATCCCGCTTCCAGGGGATGTGCCAGTCCAGAACCAGCCGCACTTCCATCTTCATTGCCGTCCGATCGAAGTCAGGAATGTGGTGGACGTGCGTATCGGTGACCGGAATGTCTTGCGGGATCTGCATCGAATGCAGGTGTGCAAGGCAGGCAACGCTTGCCTGATAGCGTTCCGCGATCGGATTGCCGTCCGCGTCGAGAACGCCGTCCGTGCCGAGGTCCTCGATCAATAATATACCCTGATCGTAGTCGACCTTGTAGATCTCAGGCGCTGCAAATCCATGGTCACGCAAGGCTTCCGCAATCGCGACGAACGGGTAGGCGTCCTCTGCGATATGAGCGACCTTGGGGTAGGGTTTGCCGTCAAGGACAGGTGGTCCCTCGGGCAGGGGAGGCCAGTCCATCAGGATGCGGCGCGATCCATCCGGCATATAGATCGCCTCATAAGCACGGAGCGACGCATCCCCGGTCAGAAACCGGCGCTCGACATTCGGCAGACCTGCCTCGTCCAGGAACTGCCGGATGGCAAGAACGCGCCGGATCCGGGCCGCTTGCTTCGGCGGTGCCGAAACTTCCGCGCGCCGTCCCGCGCCTTCATGCGTCAGCCTGAGCGAGATCCGATCGGACGGCAGCTCGCCTGCTGCCATTTCCGGCCACTCCACGATGCAGATACCGTTCTGCAGCGCTTCGTCGAAACCGAGTTCATCGAGCTCAGTCGGGTCGGCAAGGCGGTAGAGATCGAAATGCGAAATCGGAATTCGAAGGTCGTAGGTTTGGACCAGCGTAAATGTCGGGCTGGGCACCTCAAGATCGGGGTCATCGGCGATCGCGCGTAGCAGCGCGCGGGCAAGCGACGACTTCCCCGCGCCAAGATCACCTGTCAGCGCCAGGCAGTCACCCACCTTCAGAGCGAGTGCCAGATCCTCGCCGAACCGTCTGGTCGCCTGTTCATCTTCGAGAAAGAGCGAGAGAGCCGCGTCGCTTGCTGTCATTCTGCTGCGACGGAAGAGGGCAGGTGGGCGGATGGTATGCGGCAGACAACGGTCGTTCCACGCCCGGTCTGGCTATCGATCGAAACCTGCCCGTGATGCAGCTTGACGAAGCTCTCGACGATGGAAAGGCCAAGGCCTGCTCCACCACGCTTGCCGCTCTTGGCGCCAGTGGCGAAGCGATCGAAGACGTTGGCGATCATGTCCTGCGAAATGCCGGGGCCGCTGTCGCTGACCGAGAACACGAAGTCTGTGCCTTCGCGCTGGCACCTGAGCGCGATTGCCGAGCCCTCGGGCGAGAAATTGGCGGCATTCGATAGAAGCTTGACCAGAATCTGCTTCAGGCGTTGCGGATCCGCGATCATCGAACCGAGATGGGCCGGCGACGTGATTTCGAGCGTGACGCCGCTCTCCTGAAGCCGGTCGGCAATCTGAATCGAGACGTCATCGAGCAGATCACCGAGATCGATCTCGGTGTAGTTCAAATGCATGATGCCGGCGTCGACCGTGGCAAGATCGAGAATGTCGTTCACCAGTGTCAGAAGCACGGACGACGATGTCGAAATATGGTCGATATACTCAGCCTGTCGCTCGTTCAGAGTGCCCAAGCCCGGCGTGCGCAGAAGGTCGGTGAAGCCGATGATGTTGGTCAGTGGCGAACGCAGTTCATACGAAACGTGCTGCACGAAATCGTTTTTCAGTTCGTCAGCGCGCCGCAGCGCTTCGTTCTTTTCCGTCAATGCCCGTTCGGCGCGAACGCTGTCGGTCATGTTGACGAAGGTCAGCATGGTCTGTGCGTTCGGAAGCGGAATGACGGCGTAGTCGAGCACGAGGCCGGAGAACAGCTCAAGCGTTCCCTGGCTCGAACGGCGTTCGTCTTCGAAGCTCGTAATCAGTTCGGCAAAAGTCTTCCAGCCATCGGGCCGGTCGTATGACGGAGCGCAGGCTTCCCCGAGCGTGCGGATATGCGTGCCGGGCTTGGATTCTGCTTCGGTAATGCCCCACAGCGCACGGAAGGCCGGGTTCGAAAGACGAATGCGACCATCGGCACCGAAGACCGCCACACCTTCGGAAAGATGATCGATCGTTTCGCCCTGCACCTTGAGGAGCGTGTTGTAGCGGGTTTCCAGATCGACCTGTTCGGTCAGATTCTCGAACACCCAGGTCGCGCCGCCCTGCGGGTGCGCTGTTGCGAAGACGCGCAATGTCTGGCCGTTCGGCAAATGCCAGAGATCGGACTGCGTATCGAGAGCGCGATAGACCGAAAGAGCGTTCTCTTTCCAGGACTTCCAGTTCAACTGGTCCGGCAGCTTCTTCGCCGCGCGCAGCCGTTCCAGCAGTTCGGCGTTGTCGGGCTTGCTTTCGAGGAAAGCAATATCGAGCTGCCAGAGAGAAACAAAAGCCTGGTTGTAGAACTGCAGCCGCCGATCACCGTCGAAGATCGCGACGGGCGTCGCCAGATGATCGAGCGTTTCGGCGTGGCTCTTCAGCGTGCGCTCAAGCTCCGCGCGGACGGTCTCGATGCCGGAGACATCGACCGCGATGCCGGCCGAGCCGCTGGGGATCTTGACGTCGACGACATCGAAGAACGTCCTGTTGCCGTTAACAACAGTCGAAATCTTTTCGTGGAACGGTGATTCCGGCGTCGCGCTGGCACGAATGCGCTCGCGCGCCACCGTGGTCAGGAACTCCCGGCCTTCATCCACCGCCTGCTCGGGCGATACCGCATCGACAGCTTCGCCATAGGCCTGGTTGACCCAGGTCAGCCGGCCGTCCGGGTCGCGCTGCCAGGCAGGCAGATCGATGGAATCGAGAAGATTCTGAAACGCCGAAATGGAGGTTAGCAGGCGATCACGCTCAATCTTGATTTCGGCAAGCTCCGCCCGGAGGTTGTTCAGGGCGACAAAGCGGATGAAAGCCCGTCCGCCTGACACCCGACCTTGGGCTTCCAGAATCTCGTCACGCTGCGTTTCCACCACCATGTCGAAGCTATGCGCCGAGCCACGCAGGCGGTCGATCGCATGCTCGAGTTCCGATGCGGAACGCGGCTTCAGCCAGAGACCAAATGCTAGAAACTCGTTGTCTTGAGGTGCGCCGGTTTCCGGCGGCAACTGGCCGAGAAGTTCAGGCCGCTCGTCACCGTCCCAAATCACGATGCGACGGTTCTTGTCCGCGATCAGCGCCTGGTACTGGGAGATGCGCTGCTGTGCATCCGACAAGGCGGAGCGCATTTCGCGGCTTTCCGTTTCAAGGTTACCGCGTTGGCGAACGACCCAGAGAGTCGACAAAAGAGCCGCGGAAATGACGCCGATAACGACCGAAAGACCGGCAACCTGCGATGAGGTGAAAAGATGCGCTGCGGCGTCTGCGTCGATCTGTGCGAGAACAGGCGTGGCTACCGAAGCCATGGCTGTACCGGCGGCAAAAATCCGGGTCACCCGCGATAATATGCCCGCCTTCGAGGCGCCAACAGTTTTCAATCGGCCCGACTGAAGCGAGCGGGGATCAGCGTATGCGCCGTCCTCCGCCTGTTCTGTCAGGCTGTGCATCATTTCAGACATGCCCGGTATGTCTCCGTCCTTTAATGTGCCGCATCACGACAAGACATCCCATTTTCGAAGCAAACGGACGCGTCCGGGGCCACGAATCGAGTGTTAAAACAATACTTCGGAAGGGAATCGGCGGAAAGGTGTGTGCTAAAAAATAAGAGCGCTCCATTTGTCAATGAGGCGCTCTCTAGATGTTGTGGATATCGATCCGGGGATCAATATCTGTAGTGGTCAGACTTGAACGGGCCCTGCGGCGTCACGCCGATATAGGATGCCTGCTCCTCAGAAAGCTGCGTCAGCTTTACGCCGAGCTTCTCGAGATGGAGGCGCGCGACCTTCTCGTCGAGGTGCTTCGGCAGGATGTAGACCTGGTTTTGGTACTGGCCGGGCTTGGTGAAGAGCTCGATCTGCGCCAGCGTCTGGTTCGTGAACGAAGCAGACATCACGAAGGACGGATGGCCCGTTGCGTTGCCGAGGTTCAGCAGGCGGCCTTCCGAGAGCAGGATGATGCGGTTGCCCTTCGGGAACTCGATCAGGTCGACCTGCGGCTTGATGTTGGTCCACTTCAGGTTACGTAGGGCAGCGACTTCGATTTCGTTGTCGAAGTGGCCAATGTTGCCGACGATCGCCATGTCCTTCATCGCGCGCATGTGGTCGATGCGGATGACGTCCTTGTTGCCGGTCGTGGTGATAAATATGTCGGCGGAAGACACGACGTCTTCGAGCGTGACGACTTCGAAGCCGTCCATGGCTGCCTGCAGCGCGCAGATCGGATCGACTTCCGTAACCTTGACGCGGGCGCCGGCGCCCTGAAGCGAGGCAGCTGAGCCCTTGCCGACGTCGCCGTAACCGCAGACGACGGCAACCTTGCCCGCCATCATCACGTCGGTACCGCGGCGGATGCCGTCAACCAGCGATTCCTTGCAGCCGTACTTGTTGTCGAACTTCGACTTGGTGACCGAGTCGTTGACGTTGATCGCCGGGAAGGGAAGCAAGCCCTTCTGGCTGAGCTGGTAGAGACGGTTCACGCCTGTGGTGGTTTCTTCGGTCACGCCCTTGATCGCGTCACGCTGCTTGGTGAACCAGCCGGGCGTTGCCGCGAGGCGCTTCTTGATCTGTGCGAAGAGGATTTCTTCTTCTTCCGAATGCGGGTTCGACAGCACGTCTTCGCCAGCTTCGGCGCGGGCGCCGAGCAGGATGTACATGGTGGCGTCGCCGCCATCGTCGAGGATCATGTTGGAGAAGCCGCCATCGGCCCACTGGAAGATCTTGTCGGTGTAGACCCAGTAGTCATGCAGCGACTCGCCCTTGATGGCGAAAACCGGAACGCCGGAAGCGGCGATCGCGGCAGCGGCATGGTCCTGTGTAGAGAAGATGTTGCACGATGCCCAACGGACTTCAGCGCCGAGTGCGACCAGCGTCTCGATGAGAACGGCCGTCTGGATCGTCATGTGCAGCGAGCCGGTGATGCGCGCGCCCTTGAGAGGCTTCGACGCGCCGAATTCTTCACGGCAGGACATCAGGCCCGGCATTTCGGTTTCAGCGATCGTGATTTCCTTGCGACCGAAGTCCGCGAGGCCGATATCGGCGACGACGTAATCTTTTTCAGTGCTCATTGGGTTTTCTCCAGGCTGAAAAGCGGCTCAAAATTCAAAGGCGCACAAAGGGCGCGGCATGCGTCCACGCAGTCTGCGCGGCGATGAAAGGCCGTTTAGCAGGCTTCTGCGGTGAAGGCAATAATGATATAAAGAAGTCTTTATATGTTTATATGAGCCGTCAGGCTCTTACATTTCCTCGCCGAAGCGATTTTGGATCAGCTCATCGAGAGCATCCAGGGCCTGTGCGGCCTGATTGCCGCTGGCGGAAATGAGAACGCTGGAACCGGGGCTTGCCGCCAGCATCATCAATCCCATGATTGAGGTTCCCCCGACCGTCATTCCGTCTTTCGAAACGGTGATGGCAGCATCGAAATTCTCGACCAGCTGAACGAACTTCGCAGAGGCGCGTGCGTGCAGGCCGCGCTTGTTGATGATCAGTATTTCTCGGGAGAGTGCAGTCATGGGCGCAGTGTGCTCACTATTTGCCGCTGAGAACGCGGCTCGCGACATTGATGTATTTCCGTCCGGCTTCGGAAGCCTCGACGAGCGCCTTTTCCATGTTGTTTTCGCCGCGCACACCGGCGAGCTTGATCAGCATTGGCAGGTTCATACCGGCAATCACTTCCGTGTGGCC
The DNA here is from genome assembly GCF_009498215.1 of Rhizobium grahamii. Taxonomy (NCBI): domain Bacteria; kingdom Pseudomonadati; phylum Pseudomonadota; class Alphaproteobacteria; order Hyphomicrobiales; family Rhizobiaceae; genus Rhizobium; species Rhizobium grahamii. The sequence continues at coordinate 3,421,127 of NZ_CP043498.1, forward strand.
GCTGCTCATGACAGAGATTGCGAGGTTGGAGGGAGTGCCACCGAACATGTCTGTCAGAATGACGACACCATGGCCGTCGTCGGCACGGGACACTGCTTCCAGAATATCTTGTCGCCTTTGGTCCATGTCGTCTTCGGGACCGATACAGACCGTTTCGATGAATTTCTGAGGACCGACGACGTGTTCGACCGCATGACGAAACTCTTCAGCCAGCTTGCCATGAGTGACAAGCACAAGTCCGATCATGATATTACTGCTCCTAGTGGCGTATGCAAACGATGGGCCCAATATCGCAACGCAGCAATCGCGTCCACCGTGGGGCACATCTTGGCGATGAAAAGCGGAAGTGCAAGACAAAAATACGACTTTATTGCTTGGATTTGCCGTTTTCGCAGGCACTATCGGCCGATTTCGGGCACCTTTGCCATCAGGATAGCCAGCGGCAGAGGTACGTTCGGCAACAACCTGATGGCCGGCAGATCGATGCCGTCTGAAAGCTGCGTAGACTCGTTGTCGGGGGCAGACGATGCTTGCCCGTGGGGCTGCCTGGAAGCACCGCATAGTGCATGGCGGCCTGAACTGCAAAGGGAACGCGAACAATGCCTGTGCCGCGTAATTCGATCATGCCCTGGATCGACGGCGGGCATTCAGCGATCACTGCGCCATCCTGTTTCGAGATGAACACCTGATCGTCGGCGACGAGAAGGGCAGGGATGCCGACCCGCTGCGCCTCGGTGATGCAGGTGAAGGCCAGCATCGACTTGCCCCAGCCGGAAGGTCCCGTGAACAGAATGCCCGTTTTGCCGATGACGATGGCCGTTGCGTGGATATTCGTGCGCGGATCCGTCATGCGGCTGCGGCGGCCGGCAGAGCGAGGATGAAGCGCGCGCCGGTCACTTTCTCGGTTTCCGCATCGATGATGTTCTCGGCGCGCAGCGAACCGCCGTGGGCTTCGGCAATCTGGCGGCTGATCGACAGGCCAAGGCCGGAATTCTGCCCGAAGCCTTCCGATTCAGGTCGATCGGTGTAGAAGCGCTCGAAAATCCGGTCGATATTTTCAGCCAAGATGCCCGGGCCGTTGTCTTCGACATAGACGATGCAGCGCGAGCGTGTTCTCACCAACCGTACGGTGATCTTGCCCTCAGGCTCAGGCACGAAAGAGCGGGCGTTTTCGATGAGGTTTGTGACAATCTGGCCGATCCGCAGATCATGGCCGTTGACCACGAAGCGCGTCTTCACACCTGGTTTCCGCTCGATCGCAAACTCGATCTGCACTTCTTTTTTGCGGTTGCGGATCTGTCGCGAGACGTCGACCAGGTCACGCAGCAGGATCTCGAGGTCGACCGATCGCGCGTCGACACGCGCCAGCTCGGCATCGAGGCGGGAGGCATCCGATATGTCGCTGATCAACCTGTCCAGACGACGGACGTCGTGCTGAATGACATCGAGAAGCCGCTTCTTGGAATCGTCTGTTTTCGCGAGCGGCAGCGTTTCGACAGCGCTGCGGAGCGATGTCAGTGGGTTCTTCAGCTCGTGACTGACATCGGCGGCGAAACTCTCGATGGCATCGATGCGATCATACAGCGCCGTCGTCATTTCGCGCAAGGCTATGGAAAGGTTGCCGATTTCGTCCTGACGGGCGGAGAAATCAGGAATTTCCTCACGCTCCTTCGCGCCGCGACGCACGCGGATCGCGGCAGCCGAAAGACGACGCAACGGATTGGCGATCGTCGAGGAGAGCACAAGGGACAGAAGAACGTTGACGAGCGTCGCCACCCCGAACACCCGCATGATACCGAGGCGCTCCGCGTGAACGATGTTGTCGATATCACCGGCCTGGGTCGATAGCAGCAGTACGCCGAGGACGGCGCGGAAACGCTGGATCGGCACTGCGACCGAGACGATAAGCTCGCCCTTCTCGGTGGTGCGGACCACGGCGCCGCGTACACCGGTCAGCGCGTTCATAACCTCGGGATAGATCGAGCCGTCGCCGCCGGGGGCTTCCTTGTAGAGCGGCAGATTTCCAGGCTGCAGGATCTTGTTGAAGATCGTCGTGAACCACTGGCCCCAGGTCTGCTCCTCGTCATCGACAGGGGGGAGGTCGAAACGCAAGACCTGACCGCGAGAATAGAGATGCCGGGAATCGAGCAGCAGATTGGCATCGGCATCAAAGATGCGCGCGCGGGTTCTCGTCGGCGAGATCAGTCGGCGCAAAACCGGGGCGACTTTCTCCGGATTGATCGGGAATTCCAGATCCTCATCGTTCGGAACCGGGGTAATGCTCTGGCCGGCCTGAAGTTCGAGGAGCTTCTCGGGATCGATGGTGATGGAGTTGGTGTCGACAGAGGCCGATGCCGAAACCGCACCGGCGATGATTTCGCCCTGCGTGAGCAGGCTTTCGACGCGCGCATCGATCAGCCCCTCGCGGAACTGATTGAGATAGAGAATCCCGCCAACGAGAACGACGAGTGCCGCGAGATTGAAGAAGAGGATGCGGCGCGTCAGGCTCGAGAAGACGGCGTTGCCGAAGATCCGGCGGATGATCGTGAAGGGATGCGACCAGCGTCGTCCCCTGACGCGGCGGCCACTTACGCCTTCCGCGTCATCAAGATCTCTTTCCTGCACCAACTGTGCCAACGACAGGCCCTTTCGGAGAGCGGACCGCTTTCGCGGTCATCAGCTCTCGACAATTCTCACATGCCGCGCCGCGCGGGCGTCAGGCTGCTTCGCGGAAGCGGTACCCCACTCCGTAGAGCGTTTCAATCATATCAAAGTCGGTGTCGACCATCTTGAATTTCTTGCGCAGCCGCTTGATGTGGCTGTCGATGGTGCGGTCGTCGACATAGACCTGCTCGTCATAGGCCGCATCCATCAATGCGTCACGGCTTTTGACGACGCCTGGACGCTGGGCCAGCGAATGCAGGATGAGGAATTCGGTAACGGTCAGCGTCACCGGCTCACCCTTCCAGGTGCAGGTATGGCGTTCCTGGTCCATGACCAGCTGGCCGCGTTCCAGAGAGCGTGCGAGCTGTTGTGCGGTGCCGGGCTTGGGAGCCACGCCGCCGGCCGCGGCCGCAGCCTCGCGGCTCGATGCGCGGCGAAGCACAGCGCGTACACGCTCGACAAGCAGGCGCTGCGAGAACGGCTTGGTGATAAAGTCGTCGGCACCCATCTTCAGGCCGAAGAGTTCATCGATCTCCTCGTCCTTGGAGGTCAGGAAGATCACTGGGATATCGGACTTCTGTCGCAGGCGGCGCAGGAGTTCCATGCCGTCCATACGCGGCATCTTGATATCGAAGATGGCAAGCTGCGGCGGACGAGCGAGAAGACCATCAAGGGCGGAAGCGCCGTCCGTGTAAGTCTCGACCTTATATCCTTCAGCCTCGAGTGCAATCGATACCGAGGTGAGGATGTTGCGGTCGTCATCAACGAGCGCGATTGTCGGCATGGTATTCGTCTCCGTCATCTATGCGCGTCTCCAGGAATTTTGAAGGTCCCCCAGGCGGCCTTTCTGAACCGGATGCGCTTATGGGGATAAAGGTGGAACAAATTGTGGCAAAGATAAAGGGCGAGATTGTCGCAAAGTTTTGATGACAATCTAGGGCTGTATGTGTGGTTTTGCCTGCGAGGATGAATTCAAACGATTTAAAAATAGGCGGGAAAATTTAAATCGATTAATAGTTTGATATTGCTGCATTTTATCAATTTTGGTGTATTGCGTTTTAAAAAATCAACCCGTACGGTCACCCCAGTTCTTAACGGCACGAGCCTCAAGGGAAGGGAAAGACCATGGAGCTGTTCGGAGTCCACAACCCGGCGATAGAGCTGGCGACGATCGGTTTGGGGAGCGCAAACAGCGTTCGCTATAACTTTACGGCCGCCTCCCTCTATGAAGAATCGATTCGCCGGGGCGAGGCTCAGCTGACCGCCCATGGTGCCTTGCGCGCACTGACCGGCCAGCACACCGGCCGCTCGCCGCGCGACAAGTTTGTCGTTCGCGATGGCAATACCGACGACCAGATCTGGTGGGATAACAACAAGCCGATGTCGCCGCAGCACTTCGCGCTGCTGAAGCAGGACATGCTCGCGCACGCCGCCGGCAAGGACCTGTTCGTTCAGGATCTCATCGGGGGCGCTGACGAAAACAATGCCTTGCCGACGCGCGTCGTGACCGAACTTGCCTGGCATTCGCTGTTCATTCGGAACCTGCTGATCCGTCCCGAGGCCTCGGCGCTTGGGACATTCGCTCCGAAACTGACGATCATCAACCTGCCGACGTTCAAGGCAGATCCGGAACGCTACGGCTGCCGCACCGAAACCGTCATTGCTTGCGACCTGACGAACGGCGAAGTGCTGATCGCCGGCACATTCTACGCCGGCGAGATGAAGAAGTCGGTCTTCACCGTTCTGAATTACCTGCTTCCCGCAAAGGGCGTCATGCCGATGCACTGCTCGGCCAACGTCGGCCCTGATGGCGACGCGGCGGTTTTCTTCGGTCTCTCGGGCACCGGCAAGACGACGCTTTCGGCAGATCCGGCTCGCACGCTGATCGGCGACGACGAGCACGGCTGGGGTGAGGACGGCATTTTCAACTTCGAAGGTGGCTGCTACGCCAAGACCATCCGCCTGTCGGCAGAAGCCGAGCCGGAGATCTACGCGACGACGCAGCGCTTCGGCACCGTCCTCGAAAACGTTGTCCTGAACGACCAGCGCGAACCCGACTTCAACGACGGCTCGCTGACCGAAAACACGCGTTGCGCATACCCGCTGGACTTCATTCCAAACGCCTCGAAGAGCGGTCTTGCCGGGCATCCGAAGACGATCATCATGCTGACGGCCGATGCGTTCGGTGTCATGCCGCCGATCGCCAAGCTGACGCCGGATCAGGCGATGTACCACTTCCTGTCCGGCTACACCGCGAAGGTGGCAGGCACCGAGCGGGGCGTGACCGAGCCGGAAGCGACCTTCTCGACCTGCTTCGGCGCACCCTTCATGCCGCGGCATCCGTCGGAATACGGAAACCTGCTGAAGGATCTCATCGGTCGTCACGGCGTCGAGTGCTGGCTTGTCAACACCGGCTGGACGGGTGGAGCTTATGGCGCCGGCAAGCGCATGCCGATCAAGGCAACCCGCACGCTGCTCGCCGCAGCGCTCTCCGGTGATCTTGGCAAGGCCGACTTCCGCGTCGATCCGAATTTCGGCTTCGCGGTTCCGGTCGCAGTGCCGGGTGTCGAGACAGCCATTCTTGATCCGCGTTCGACGTGGCAGGATCCGGTTGCCTATGACGCACAGGCAAGCAAGCTTGTGGCGATGTTCATCGAGAACTTCGCCAAGTTTGAGAGCCACGTCGACGGCGGGGTGCGCGATGCGGCCCCTGGGTTTCGCGTCGCAGCTGAGTAAATCAGCGACAACTGATTGATGATTCACGTGAAACCCGGCTGTATCAGCCGGGTTTCTTTGTCTGTTCCCAAGGACCTGCCGATGTGAGATAGAAATCGCATGGCCAGCGACCCGCTCTATATAAATGATCGAATCACTATTGCCGGATGGGAGCTGACGGAGCAGTTCGTGCTGGCGGGCGGTCCGGGCGGGCAGAACGTCAACAAGGTTTCGACGGCGGTCCAACTCTTCTTCAATATTCCGAACTCACCATCCCTGAATGAGCGCGTGAAGGCGAGTGCGGTCAAGCTTTCCGGCAAGCGCCTTTCGAAAGAAGGCGTGCTGATGATCGAGGCAAGCCGCTTTCGCAGCCAGGATCGCAACCGCGAAGACGCGCGCGAGCGGCTTAAGGAGCTGATTCTGGAAGCCGCAAAACCGCCGCCGCCGCCACGCAAGAAAACCAAGCCCACCAAGGGATCGATCGAACGCCGGCTCAAGGCGAAGTCGGGCCGGTCGGAGGTAAAGAAGATGCGCGGGCGACCGCTCGGAGATTGATATGCTGAAGCTGCCGAACGGCGTCAGTCATCGTCCTGATTATCTGGATCGGCCACGGCAGCAGGCACTGGTTGATATCATCCGGTCGATCGTGGCCGAGGCGCCGCTGTTCGTGCCCGTCATGCCCGGCACCGGCAAGCCGATGTCGGTTCGCATGACGAATTGCGGTCCGCTCGGCTGGGTCACCGACAAGGAGCGCGGCTACCGCTACCAGTCGATGCATCCCATGTCAGGCAAGCCCTGGCCTGATATCCCCGTGGAACTGCTGGAAATCTGGAACGATGTCTCCGGCTACGACAAGCCGCCGCAGGCCTGCCTCGTCAACTTCTATTCCGACGAGGCGCGCATGGGTTTGCATCAGGACAAGGACGAGCAGGATCTCGCGGCGCCTGTTGTGTCTATCTCGCTTGGCAATAGCTGTCTGTTTCGCGTCGGCGGCCTTGCGCGCAACGACCGGACGCTCTCCTTCAAGCTCTCAAGCGGTGATGTCGTTGTCTTGGGAGCCGAGGGGCGCCTTTGTTTCCACGGCGTCGACAAGATCTATCCGTCGACATCGACGCTGCTGAAGAACGGCGGCCGCATCAATCTCACACTTCGCCGGGTAACGGCCTAGAGCCTTTCTGGGTTATCTTGAACCATTCTGCCGGAGCAGGTTTTCGACAGGGCAAAGGCGATTGGCGAAGGCATACCCCTTGGTACGTCCGAGCCGATCGCCTTTGATCCTTGGCGGAAAGATGCCCGGCCCTAGCTAGTTTGCAAGCAAACCAACGGGGTTGGCTGAAACGGGCTGCCTGATCGACCGGTCGGCTTAGTCGTATGCGTTGGCTACGACGCGCGCCGGCCGGTCGACCATTCAACTCCGTTTGAGCCAACATAATGGTTCAATATAACCCGGAAAGGCTCTAGAGCTTTCTCAGCGCAACTTGTTCGATCAGGTGGTTGTTCCCCTTGCGCAGGATCAGGTCGGCACGCGGACGCGTCGGCAGGATGTTTTCGCGCAGGTTCTTCAGGTTGATGTTTTCCCAGAGGCCTTCCGCGATCGTCAGCGCATCTTCCTCGCTGATAGAGGCGTAGCGGTGGAAGAAGGAGTGCGGATCGCGGAACGCTGTTTCACGCAGTCGCATGAAGCGCGTCACATACCAGTCGTGAATCCGGCTTTCGTCCGCATCGATGTAGATCGAGAAGTCGAAGAAGTCGGACACCATCGGCACGATCTTGCCGCCGGCCGGCAGGTCGCGCGACTGCAGGACATTGATACCCTCGAAGATGAGAATATCCGGCCGGTCAACGATCTTGTATTCGTTGGGCAGGACATCGTAAACCAGATGCGAATAGGAGGGGGCTTTGACGTTCGGCTGGCCCGCCTTGATCGCTGCCAGAAAGCGTAAGATCGCACCTGTATCGTAGCTCTCGGGAAAACCCTTGCGCTGCATCAGGTTTTCACGCTGCAGCACGGCGTTCGGATGCAGGAAGCCGTCGGTCGTAACGAGATCCACCTTCGGGCTGGATGGCCAGCGCGTCAAAAGTTCCTTCAGGATACGGGCCGTGGTCGATTTACCGACGGCAACCGAACCCGCGATGCCGATCACGAACGGCGTCTTTGCCACGTCGGAGAGGCTCAGGAATCGGTTGCGCTGTTCGAAAAGCAGCTGCGACGATTCCACATGCGCCGAGAGGAGGCGCGAGAGCGAGAGATAGATCCGCCGTACTTCATCGAGATCTATCGGGTCGCCCATGGAGCGCAGCCGTTTGACCTCGTCGCTTTTCAGGGTGAGCGGCGTGTCCGCACGGAAATGCGCCCATTCCTCGGAAGAAAAGAAGTGATAGGGCGAATAGGCATTCGCCTGAAAGTGATCGAGCGTCTCTGGCGCTCCGATGAGCTGTCTTGCGATACTCATGAACTTTGCCGGCTCGCCTTTTCTTTCAGGCCGGATTGAGCGGTACGGCGCTCAAGCTCCGCCATGACACTTTGCAACGGAATGCCCGCGACCTTCAATACGACCAATAGGTGATAGAGAAGGTCGGCGGCTTCATAGGTGAGGTTCTCTCGATCGTCGGTGATCGCGGCCATCACGGCCTCGATCGCCTCTTCGCCGAGCTTCTTCGCGGCTTTCGGCTGACCTGATGCAACGAGTTTTGCCGTCCAGGATTCGTCCGGGGAGGCCTTCGACCTGCTATCGACGATCTTTTCGAGGTCGGCGAGGGTAAATTCGCTCATGATTCTGCGTCCCTCTCAGTCCAGGCGCATGTCGATGCCGCAAGACGACATATAGCGCTTCGCTTCGCCGACGGAATAGGTGCCGAAGTGGAAGATCGAAGCGGCCAACACAGCGTTGGCATGTCCCTGCTTGACGCCCGCCACGAGATCATCGAGATCGCCGACGCCACCCGAGGCAATGACCGGCACCCGAACCGAATCCGCAATGGCGCGCGTCAGTTCGAGATCGTAGCCGACTTTTGTTCCGTCCCGGTCCATCGAGGTTACAAGCAGTTCGCCAGCGCCGCGTTCGACCATCTTCCGGGCGAAATCCACGGCGTCGATGCCAGTCGCGTTGCGGCCGCCATGTGTGTAGATCTCCCAGGCGCTGACGTTGCCCTGCGCGGGCGTGGTCCGGCGCTTGGCGTCGATCGACACAACGATGCACTGATCGCCGAACTTGTCGGCGGCTTCGGCAACGAAATCGGGGTTGTTCACCGCCGCTGAATTGATCGATACCTTGTCCGCGCCACAGAGAAGCAGCTTGCGGATATCAGCGATGGTGCGAACACCACCGCCGACGGTTACGGGCATGAAGCATTGCTCGGCCGTACGTGCGACGACATCGAAGATCGTTTCGCGATTGTCCGAAGACGCGGTGATGTCGAGGAAGCAGAGTTCATCGGCGCCGGCGGCATCGTAAGCCTTGGCAGCCTCGACCGGATCTCCGGCATCGATGAGGTTGACGAAGTTGACGCCCTTGACGACGCGACCGTCCTTGACGTCGAGACAGGGAATGACACGAGCCTTCAAGGTCATTGTGCAGTCTCCTTCGCGCGTGCGGCCGAAATCAGCGCCAGCGCTGCTGCCGGGTCGATGCGTCCATCATAGAGCGCGCGACCGGAAATCGCACCCTCAAGCTTGCGTGCATCCGGTTCGAGCATCCGTTTCACGTCCTCGATCGAAGCAAGGCCACCCGATGCGATGACCGGGATCGACACGGCCTCGGCAAGCTCGAGCGTCGATGCCCAGTTGATACCGGCGAGGATGCCGTCACGGTCGATGTCGGTGTAGATGATCGCGGCAACGCCGGCGCCTTCAAACTTCTTCGCAAGTTCAATAACACCAAGCTCCGAAGCCTTTGCCCAACCCTCGACAGCAACCTTGCCGCCCTTGGCGTCGATGCCGACGGCAACACGACCGGGAAACGTCTTGCACGCCTCGATCACCAGCGCCGGATCGCGCACGGCGATCGTCCCGAGAATGACGCGGGCGAGGCCACGCGACAACCAGCTTTCGATATGGTCGAGTGTGCGAATGCCGCCGCCAAGCTGAACGGGGTTCTTCGTCGCCTTCAGGATCGCATCGACAGCCGAGCCATTGACGCTTTCGCCGGCGAAAGCGCCGTTCAGATCAACGACGTGCAGCCATTCGAAGCCTTGATCTTCAAAGGCCTTTGCCTGGGCGCCGGGATCGGGATTGTAGACGGTCGCCTGTTCCATATCGCCGAGCTTGAGGCGAACGCACTGGCCATCCTTGAGATCGATTGCAGGAAATAGGATCATTTGTCAGTCCTTGCAGTGCGCGAGCTCAGGGCTTCCAGCGCAGGAAATTGGCAATCAGGGCGAGACCGAGCTTCTGGCTCTTTTCAGGATGGAACTGAGCTCCGGCCATGTTGTCGCGCCCGACGAAAGCGGTGATCGGGCCGCCGTAGTCGGCCGTTGCGATCACGTCACCGGGGTTCTTCGCCGCCAGATGGTAGGAATGAACGAAATAGGCATGCAGCCCGTTCGGTCCGGTCGGAATGCCATCGAAAAGCGGGTGAGGAGACTTCAGGTCCAGCGTATTCCAGCCGATCTGTGGGATCTTCAGGTTGGCATCATCGGGCGTCATTTCAACGACATCGCCGGGAATCCAGCCGAAGCCATCGGTGACGGTCTTCTCAAGACCGCGCGACGACATCAGCTGCATGCCGACGCAGATGCCGAGGAAAGGCCGGGCTTTATTCTGCACCACATCGATCAGCACCTCTGACATGCCGGGAACGGCATCGAGCCCGCGTCGGCAGTCGGCATAGGCGCCAACACCTGGCAACACGACGCGATCAGCGGCTGCCACGGTTTCCGCGTTATCCGTCAGCTCGATTGCGGCATCGATGCCGGCTTCCCGCGCAGCGCGTTCGAAGGCCTTCGTTGCCGAACGTAGATTGCCGGAGCCGTAGTCTATAATTGCGACGCGCATTCAGCGCCCTCCATCAAAACCAAAGAGACCGAGCGAAGTGGCGTTGCCGCGTCGCGGCGCATGGGATGCAGGATCCCATTGCGGCGAGGGCGCCGGACAGCTGTCGCCTGCATCGGTCTGGACATTCGAAAAGTAGATTTCTTCCGCGGTCTCAAGCGAGTCGGCCGAAACGAGATCGGCTTCGCCCCAGCCTTTCGCGAGCAGATTACGGGCGCGCAAATTCTGACCTTCAAGCGCTACCAGCAGACTGGTGCCGAAGGTGATTGCGATGCCGACTGGCCATAGGTCGGTCCGGTCGGCCAGCGCGCCGCCCAGGGTTTGCAGGAGAAATGCCGCAATGGCGTAGAGCCACAGGCGATGGACGGCGAGCCATATCCAGGGAAAGAGAAAACCGAGCAAGGTAAAGCCGTCGCGAATGAAGCGCGTCTTCTCGTGGTCAGTGTCCGTTCCGCCAGGCGCAGTCAGAACCAGATAGCTGGAAGTCATATCGTCAAGCTCCCTCAGGGGGCTCAGACGAGCGTGCCCTTCGTCGAGGGAACACGGCCCGCCTGTCTCGGATCGATCTCTGTCGCCGTACGCAGCGCGCGGGCAACGGCCTTGAAGCACGTCTCTGCAATATGGTGGTTGTTGGCACCATAATGGTTGAGAATATGCAAGGTGATGCCGGCGTTCTGGGCAAGCGCCTGGAAGAATTCGCGAACGAGCTCGGTGTCGAACGTGCCGATCTTCGGCGCGCTGAAGGCGACGTTCCAGACGAGGAACGGACGACCGGAGAGATCGACGGCTGCCTTCGTCATCGTCTCGTCCATCGCAAGGTCGATCGAGGCATAGCGCGTGATGCCGCGGCGGTCGCCGAGCGCCTTGGCAATCGCCTGGCCGATCGCGATGCCCGTGTCTTCGACCGCGTGGTGATCGTCGACGTGCAGATCGCCCTTGGTGTCGATCTCCATGTCGATGAGCGAATGTCGTGACAGTTGGTCGAGCATATGGTCGAAGAAGCCGACGCCCGTCGAGATTTTCGACTTTCCGGTACCGTCGAGATTGACGGAAACCGAAACTGAAGTCTCGTTCGTCTTGCGGGACACTGCGCCCGTGCGGCTTGCTGCGGTCTCGGCCATATGGCTGCTCCATCAGGAAATACGCGGGTTCCTTATCAGGCAAGCCGTGAAATATCCAGAACCGCAGCGGCAGAAAAAGACGCCATTTGCAATCGCCATTCACGCACTTACATAGGGCTCGACAGGGTCGGCGTTCGGCCCGGCGCAACAAGCCCGGCAGACGGGCAAAGGTATAGCAGATGACAACGATTGTTACAGTTCGAAAGGGCGGCAAGGTCATCATGGCCGGCGACGGTCAGGTGAGCCTCGGCCAGACCGTGATGAAAGGCAACGCCCGCAAGGTGCGGCGCATCGGCAAGGGCGAGGTTATCGCCGGTTTCGCAGGCGCCACCGCGGATGCCTTCACGCTTCTCGAACGTCTCGAAAAGAAGCTCGAACAATATCCGGGCCAGCTGATGCGCGCTGCCGTCGAGCTTGCCAAGGATTGGCGCACGGACAAGTATCTTCGCAACCTCGAAGCCATGATGCTCGTCGCCGACAAGCAGGTGACGCTTGCGATAACGGGCAATGGTGATGTTCTCGAGCCCGAACACGGCGCCATGGCGATCGGCTCTGGCGGCAATTTTGCGCTCGCTGCGGCCCGCGCCTTGATGGATACCGACAAGTCGGCCGAGGAGATCGCGCGTCGAGCGCTCGATATTGCCGCTGATATCTGCGTCTACACCAACCACAATCTCGTGGTCGAAACGCTGGATGCGGAATAACGTCAATCTTTGAACATGGGTCCCGTGGGCCGGGCCGAGAACGGCCGGCCGCAACGGGAAAGCCAAGAGGATATCATGACCAATTTTTCACCCCGGGAAATCGTCTCCGAGTTGGACCGTCACATCATCGGCCAGCATGACGCCAAGCGCGCCGTCGCGATCGCGCTGCGCAACCGCTGGCGCCGCCAGCAGCTCGATGAGAGCCTGCGCGACGAAGTGATGCCCAAGAACATCCTGATGATCGGCCCGACCGGCGTCGGCAAGACGGAAATCTCCCGTCGCCTCGCCAAGCTCGCAGGCGCCCCTTTCATCAAGGTTGAAGCCACGAAGTTCACCGAAGTCGGCTATGTCGGCCGTGATGTCGAGCAGATCATCCGTGACCTCGTCGAGGTTGGCATTGGTCTCGCTCGCGAAAAGAAGCGGAGCGAAGTCCAGGCCAAGGCGCACATGAGTGCGGAGGAACGCGTTCTCGACGCGCTCGTCGGTGCCACGTCGTCGCCGGCAACCCGCGACAGCTTCCGCAAGAAGCTGCGCAGTGGCGAGCTTGATGACAAGGAAATCGATATCGAGATCGCCGATACCGCCACAGGCATGGGCGGTTTCGATATTCCCGGCATGCAGGGCGGCAATATCGGCGTGCTCAATCTCTCCGAAATGTTCGGCAAGGCGATGGGCGGCCGCACCAAGAAGGTCCGCACGACGGTCAAGGCGTCTTATACGGACCTGATCCGCGACGAATCCGACAAGCTGATCGACAACGAAGTCATTCAGCGTGAGGCGATCCGGGCTGTCGAGAATGACGGCATCGTCTTCCTCGACGAGATCGACAAGATCGCCGCTCGCGATGGTGGCATGGGCGCCGGCGTTTCGCGCGAAGGCGTGCAGCGCGACCTGCTTCCGCTGGTCGAAGGCACGACGGTGTCGACGAAGTACGGCCCGGTGAAGACGGATCATGTGCTTTTCATTGCGTCCGGTGCTTTCCATGTCTCCAAGCCGTCCGATCTGCTGCCGGAACTCCAGGGCCGTTTGCCGATCCGTGTCGAGCTGCGTCCGCTCACCAAGGAAGATTTCCGCCGTATCCTGACGGAAACCGAGGCGAGCCTTATCAGGCAATACAAGGCACTGATGGAGACGGAAGGCCTCGGCCTCGAATTCACCGACGACGGTATCGATGCTCTGGCGGATGTCGCCGTGCACCTGAACTCCTCGGTCGAGAACATCGGCGCCCGACGCCTGCAGACCGTGATGGAGCGTGTGCTGGACGAAATCTCGTTCAACGCGCCGGATCGTGGCGGCTCAAGCGTCACAATCGACGCCGAATACGTGCGCAAGCATGTCGGCGATCTGGCGCAAAACACCGATCTGTCACGTTTCATCCTGTGATGAACAAGCATCGGGGCGCGTCTTACTGATGTGATCCCGCGATTTTGACAGCTTCAACTCTCGACAGCGGGCCTTTTACTTTTTAGTGAAGGGCCCGTTTTGTTGTCAGCGCCAGCATTATTCGGCCAAGATTGTGGTCCAGTCAGCGCGCTTCGCGACATTGCCATGAAACGATGGGAACGCTGATCGTGCGACGTTTTCTGACAAGCCTCTTGATTGCCGCTGCCGTGCTGACGTCGGTACCCGCCTTCGCCATGCAGGTGGTGCCGCCAGGCAACCGTCACGCGGAGCAGCCGGATATTCCGGGCGCCTCGGTTCGCCGCACCAAGGGCACGAAGAGCACGTTCGATCGCAAGTACGACAAGGTGCATGACCTCCTGGCGTCGGATCACGAGCTGATGGCCAAGATCAGGAAGGTTTCGGCCGCTTACGGCATCGATCCGATCCATGTAATCGGCGCAATCGTCGGCGAGCATACCTACAATGTCGATGCTTATGACCGCCTGCAGTCCTACTATGTTAAGGCGGCATCCTATGCTGGCGAGAGCTTCCGCTTCGCCTACAGCGGCGAAGACGTGGATGATTTCATCAAGCGGCCACAGTTTGCGGAATGCAACGGCAAGAGCGACTCCTATACATTGTGGAGCTGCCGCGAGGACGTCTGGGAAAGTGATTTCCGCGGCAAGACTGTTGACGGCAAGAGCTACCCGAACAATCGCTTCAGTGCGGTTTTCTTCCAGCCCTTCTACGCCGGCCAGACCTTCGGGCTCGGTCAGATCAACCCTCTGACGGCCCTGATGCTGACTGATCTGGTATCCAAGGTTTCGGGCTACGAGAAGCTGAACGAGAAGGACGCCGGCTCCGTCTACAAGGCGATCATGCAGCCGGATATCTCGCTCGCCTTTGTCGCCGCCTCCATCCGCCGGTCGATCGACGATTACAAGCAGATCGCCGGCATGGATATCTCCAAGAACCCCGGATTGACGGCGACGCTCTACAATGTTGGCAACTCGCGACAGCGTGCCGCGGCCCTTGCCGCGAAGAACCGCGCTTCCGGGGAAACCGTCTGGCCGGAAGAAAACTATTACGGCTGGCTGGTCAACGACAAGCTGGACGAGTTGGAGCGCTTGCCCTAGCTTTCGCCTTGCCGGGAGGGCTTATTTCTCCTGTGAAAAGGCTGAGTTCTGATGGACATGCGTCCAGATCCTTTCGTACCGCCCGCACCCGTGCCCCGCACGGTGCCGCCCAGCCGGCTCGAGATCATTCGCACCATTCTGCGCAACCCGCTCGAGCTCTGGGGCGAGCCGTCCTATACGTTGCCGTGGATTCAGACGCGCTTCTTTCGCGAAAGAACGCTGATCGTCAATGATCCCGGCTTGATCCGTCACGTACTGGTCGACAATGCCGCCAACTACCGGATGTCGGATATTCGCCAGCTCATCTTGCGCCCGATCCTTCGCGACGGGCTGCTGACGGCGGAAGGAGATGTGTGGAAACGCTCCCGCAAGGCCGTAGCGCCGGTTTTCACGCCGCGCCACGCGAACGGCTTTGCCGGGCAAATGCTCCGGCAGTCTCAGGACTATGCGCGCAAGTACGAAGCTGATGGCAGCGACGGCAAAGTCTTCGAGATTGCTGCTGACATGACGGAACTGACCTTCGCCATGCTCGCCGACACGCTCTTCTCCGGCGAGATCGTCACCTCCTCCGACAGCTTTGCCGACGACGTTAATGCGCTTCTGCACAGGATGGGGCGCGTCGACCCGATGGACCTCTTGCGCGCGCCATCATGGATTCCGCGCGTCACGCGCATCGGCGGGCAGAAGGTGCTCGACAAGTTCCGCAACATTGTCCGGGAGACCATGGACGCCCGCCTTGCACGCATGCGCGCCGATCGCGCTACCGCTCCCGAAGATTTCCTGACCCTCCTTCTGGAACAGGCCGAGAGCGGAGGGCTGACGAACGACGAGATCGAAGACAATATTCTGACCTTCATCGGCGCCGGCCACGAGACGACGGCGCGGGCTCTCGCCTGGACGCTTTATTGCGTCGCGAACACGCCTGCTATCCGCGAGGCGATGGAGGAGGAGATCGACCGTGTCCTGGCTCAGGAGGTTGAGCCAGTGAAGTGGCTCGACCTGATGCCCTACACGCGCGCCGCTTTCGAAGAGGCGCTTCGGCTCTATCCACCGGCACCGTCGATCAACCGCGCCGCCATCGCCGCCGATCGCTGGACCAACGCCAAAGGCGAGACGGTGGAAATTGAGGCCGGCGTCACTGTCCTTATCATGCCATGGACGCTGCATCGCCACGAACTCTATTGGGACAAGCCGCGCGCATACATGCCGGAGCGGTTCCTGCCGGAAAATCGCGGCAACATCGGCCGTTTCCAGTTCCTGCCGTTCGGTGCCGGCCCGCGCGTCTGCATCGGCGCGACCTTCGCGCTACAGGAGGCCGTTATCGCTCTCGCCGTCCTGATGCACCGTTTCCGCTTCGACATGACCGACCAGACCAATCCCTGGCCGGTGCAGAAACTGACGACGCAGCCGCAAAACGGCCTGCCAATGCGCGTCACGCCGAGATGTGTTCCTTAATGGACATAAATCTTTAGAACTATTGCTTAATTGACTATGAATGAAAGCCGGGCAAAGTGGCAGCATGTGAAAAGCCCGCGTGGGTCTGAGGAGATATGGAATGAGCCGCATCGATAAAAACGGTCTTGCTGTTGAAGCCGTCCTTCACGATTTTCTGGTTAAGGAAGCGCTGCCCGGCTTGAAGATCGATGCCGAAAAGTTCTTTGCCGATTTCTCGGCCATCGTCCACGATCTGGCGCCGCGCAATCGCGAGTTGCTCGCAAAGCGCGATGCACTCCAGCTTCGCATCGACGACTGGTACCGCCAGCATGGTGCACCGACCGATATGGAAGCCTATCAGGCGTTTCTGCGCGACATCGGCTATATCCTGCCGGAAGGTTCGGATTTCCAGGTCACGACGACGAACGTCGATCCTGAGATCGCCTCGATCGCCGGCCCTCAGCTTGTCGTTCCCGTCATGAATGCGCGCTACGCGCTGAACGCCGCCAACGCCCGCTGGGGCTCGCTCTATGACGCGCTCTACGGCACGGATGCGATTCCCGAGACCGACGGCGCCGAGAAGGGCAAGGGTTACAATTCGAAGCGCGGCGAAAAGGTCATTGCCTGGGCTCGCGATTTCCTGGACACGGCGGCGCCGCTTGACGGCTGGAGCTGGAAGGACGTCGCGGCGTTTGCGGTTCAGGACGGTACGCTTGCCGTCACCTCGACCGATGGTGAGCGGGTTTCGCTAGCTGATCCCGCGCACTTTGCCGGCTATCAGGGCAACGCTTCCGCACCGACGCACATCCTGTTGAAGAACAACGGCATCCACGTCGACATTGTCATCGATGCCTCGACTGCGATTGGCAAGAGCGACCCGGCCCACATTTCCGACGTCTGGCTGGAATCGGCCATCACGACGATCATGGATTGCGAAGACTCGATCGCTGCGGTCGATGCCGAGGACAAGGTCGTCGTCTATCGCAATTGGCTCGGCCTCATGAAGGGCGACCTCCAGGAGGAAGTCTCGAAGGGCGGCTCGAGTTTCATTCGCAAACTCAATCCCGATCTTCAGTACAACGATGCATCGGGTGCGTCGTTTGAAGTGCATCGCCGCTCGCTTATGCTGGTTCGCAACGTCGGCCACCTGATGACGAATCCGGCTATCCTTGATCGCGACGGCAATGAAGTGCCTGAAGGGATCATGGACGCGATGATCACTGGGATGATCGCACTCTACGACGTCGGCCCGAATGGCCGCCGCAAGAATTCCCGCACCGGTTCGGTCTATGTGGTCAAGCCGAAGATGCACGGTCCCGAGGAAGTGGCATTCGCCGCCGAGATCTTCTCGCGCGTTGAAGATGCCCTCGGCATGGCGCGCAACACGATCAAGATGGGCATCATGGACGAGGAACGGCGCACGACCGTTAACCTCAAGGAATGCATCCGCGGCGCCCGCGAACGCGTCGTCTTCATCAACACCGGCTTCCTGGACCGCACCGGCGACGAGATCCATACTTCGATGGAAGCCGGGCCGATGATTCGCAAGGGCGACATGAAGCAGGCTGCCTGGATCGCAGCCTACGAGAACTGGAACGTCGATATCGGTCTCGAATGCGGCCTTTCCGGTCATGCGCAGATCGGCAAAGGCATGTGGGCAATGCCGGATCTGATGGCGGCAATGCTGGAACAGAAGATCGCCCACCCGAAGGCCGGCGCCAATACCGCCTGGGTTCCGTCGCCGACCGCCGCTACGCTTCACGCCACCCATTATCACCGCGTCAATGTCGCCCGCGTCCAGCAGGGCCTGAAGGATCGCGCCCGCGCCAAGCTCTCCGACATCCTTTCGGTGCCGGTCGCAATACGGCCGAATTGGACGCCGGAGGAAATCCAGCGCGAACTCGACAACAATGCCCAGGGCATTCTGGGCTACGTCGTTCGTTGGGTCGACCACGGCGTTGGTTGCTCCAAGGTTCCTGACATCAACAATGTCGGCCTGATGGAGGATCGTGCGACGTTGCGCATCTCCGCCCAGCATATGGCCAACTGGCTGCATCACAAAGTGACAAGCGAAGAGCAGGTCGTCGAGACAATGAAGCGTATGGCCGCGATCGTCGACCAGCAGAATGCATCCGACCCAGCCTACGCGCCGATGGCGGCCGACTTCAACGGTTCGATCGCTTTCCAGGCGGCGCTCGATCTTGTCTTGAAGGGCAGGGCGCAGCCGAACGGCTATACGGAGCCGGTCCTGCATCGCCGTCGTCTGGAACTAAAGGCCAAAGCATCGGCGTGATTGCCGAACACGCAAAAGAAAAGGCCGCCGGGACGAAAGCTCCGGCGGCCTTTTTTATAACGAATTTGGCGTCCAGCTTACTGGATAACGACGACCTTGGACGTGTTCTTGCCCGGGCGAACGCGGTTGTAGAGGTCGATGACGTCCTGGTTCATAAGGCGAATGCAGCCCGAGGAAGCGGCCGTGCCGATCGAAGCCCATTCCGGCGTGCCGTGCAGGCGGAACAGGGTGTCCTTGCCTTCTTCGTTGAAGAGGTACATGGCGCGCGCGCCGAGCGGGTTGGTCAGACCGGGGCCCATGCCTTCTTCGACGTACTTGGCAACTTCAGGCTTGCGCTCTGCCATTTCCTTCGGCGGGTGCCAGGTCGGCCATTCCTGCTTCCAGGCAACGTAGGCCGTACCGGCCCAGGCGAAGCCCTGCTTGCCGACGCCGATGCCGTAGCGCATCGCCTTGCCGCCTGGCAGGATGTAGTAAAGGAAACGCTCGCGCGTGTTGACGATGATCGTCCCCGGGCGTTCCGTGGTTTCGTAGGAGACAACCTGCCGGCGGAACTGCGGCTTGACCTTCTGGATCGGGATCGCCGGAAGCGAGTAGCCCGCATCCGTCGTGACACCGTAGGCATCATCGAAGATCTGCGCCGTCTGAACGGTCGGTCCTGCGGCGACAGCATCCTTGTTTTCGACGGAGGCGCTTTCGGAAGTCGTGGAGCAACCGGCCAGAGCGAGCGTCGCCATCAGGCCGAATACAGGAAGTGCATTGCGGATGCGCATGGATGTCTCTTAGTAATGGGGCAAGGGAGGATCGTTCTTCTGAACCATCTTTGATTATGGTTTATTTTCGATTAACTTTGCCTTTGCAAGCTGTTGCAGTGCGGCAGAGCGAATACGCAACGGCAAACTAGAACCGCATGGTTTTTTTGCAACAACAGCCGCTATCTCCCCACGGTTATCCATGACGATTTTGAGTGTTTACAATAACAATCCGTTAATCGACGGCCGGCAATCGGACAGGGCCATGCTGGTGCGTCGTGGAACGCAGATTCTACTTCATGAAATGCGTCATGCTGTTCTTCCCGAACTGCCGCTCGCCAGCGGCCGGCGTGCCGATCTGATCACCCTTTCCGAGAAAGGCGAGATCTGGATCATCGAGATCAAGACGTCGATCGAAGATTTCCGCGTCGACCGCAAGTGGCCCGAGTATAGGCAGCACTGCGACCGGCTTTTCTTCGCCACCCACAAGGATGTGCCGCTGGATATCTTCCCTGAGGAGTGCGGTCTCTTCCTCTCAGATGGCTACGGCGCACATATGCTGCGCGAGGCGCCCGAGCACCGGCTGCCCCCCGCGACGCGAAAAGCGGTAACGCTGAGCTTCTCGCGCGCAGCCGCCCAGCGCCTGCTCATGGCCGAATGGGCCAATGGCAAGCCTTTCGACGTCGACGAGATCTGACAGTGCTGGTTATTTCGGCGCGCGTTTGGCAAGGATTCGCTGAAGCGTGCGTCGATGCATGTTCAGCCGCCGTGCGGTTTCGGAAACATTGCGCTCGCACATTTCATAAACCCGCTGGATATGTTCCCAACGAACGCGATCGGCCGACATCGGGTTCTCAGGCAGCTCAGCCTTCTCGCCGGCGCGCTGCGTCAATGCCGCGTAGACATCATCAGCATCCGCCGGCTTGGCCAGATAGTCCACCGCGCCGAGTTTGACCGCTGTTACGGCCGTCGCGATATTACCGTAACCGGTCAGGACGATGATTCGAGTGTCGTCACGGCGCTGCCGGATAGCCTCGATGACATCGAGGCCGTTGCCGTCGCCAAGCCGCAAATCGACGACGGCATATTTCGGCGGATGACTCTTCGATTTGGCGACGCCTTCCGAAACGGATTCCGCGGTCTCCACCCGAAAGCCACGCGCTTCCATGGCGCGTGCGAGCCGGCGAAGGAACGGGCCGTCGTCGTCCACGATCAACAGGCTGGCATCGGGACCGATGTGATCCTCGTTTGCAGTGGAAGTATCGTGGTCCGGTTCGCTCATCATCTCAACCCTAATGCTGCCCGCCTTATTATGTCGCAGTCTTTAAGTAGGCCGATACAGTTATTTTGTCGAATGTGCATCAATGAGCATGCGCGGCCATTCGACACGCACGCGGGCGCCGGCGCCCTGTGGAGCGCGATTCTCGAAAATCAGCAACGCGCCTGAGCGTTCCAGAAGCGTCTTCGCGATGAACAGGCCGAGGCCGAGACCGCCGGCACGATCCTCTCTCTGTCTTTTCGTTACATAAGGCTCGCCGATCCTCGTCAGAATATCCGGTGAATACCCGTCGCCGTCGTCTTCCACGGTGATTCGCACGCTCCGCTGATTGTGCTCGACCGTGACTGTCACCTTGTCTCGCGCATAGTCGACGGCGTTTTCGATGAGATTGCCGAGCCCATACATAATGCCTGCATTGCGGTCAGTGACCGGCTCGCCCTTTCGAGAGTTCTTTTCGACAAGCTCCAGCTTGATCCCGAATTCGCGATGGGGCGCGACGATTTCCTCCATCATCGAGGAGAGCGGCAAGCGCCGCAGATGCGCGTCACCTTCCGCCGAAAGCGTTGCAAGCCGTCTTAGAATGTCACGGCAACGCTCGCTTTGGCTGCGGAGCAACTGCACGTCCTCGCGGAACCGTTCGTCGTCCTTCAGCTCTCGCTCCATCTCCTTGGCAACGACGCTGATGGTGGCAAGCGGCGTTCCAAGCTCATGCGCGGCTGCAGCGGCAAGGCCGTCGAGCTGGGAAAGATGCTTCTCCCGCTGCAGCACCAACTCCGTTGCCGCAAGCGCGTCGGCGAGCTGGCTCGCCTCCATCGAAACCCGGTAGGCATAGAATGCCGCGAAAGCCATGGTCGAGGCGATCGAACACCAGACGCCGAACTGCATGACATTATGGACATTGATCTCGACGCCGTCGAACCAGGGGAGCGGGAAGGGCGAGAAGGCGAGAATGGTGATGCAGACCATCGCGACCAGGATCAAGGCGGTGCTGTAGCGAATCGGCTGCGAGGCGAAGGAGATGATTACGGGAACACAGACGAGGGCTGCGAACGGATTGGCAAGTCCGCCCGTAATGAAGAGCAACGCACAAAGCTGCAAGAGATCGAAGCCGAGAAGAACGAACGCAGCGCCAGGATCGATACGATGTGTCGGCGGATACCGGATCATCAGGTAGAAGTTGACGATGGCGAGCGCCGCAATCAGGGTCGCGCTTGCGAGGAGCGGCAACGGAAACTTCAGCCAGAAGGCAACGACGAAGACGGTCAGCGCCTGCCCCCCGACCGCCAGCCACCGTAGCCGGATCAGTGTTTGAAGCCGGAGCCTTCTGCTGCGATGCCTGCCGTCATCGGTCAGGCTTTCGACGTCATCGACCATAATCTTGTCCTTGCCGCTTTTCGGCTCATGTACCACGCGGCTTAGCCCTTGTCGTCGGCAGTGCTTCTTCCGGGCGCTCCGGCCAGGGATGCCTCGGATAGCGGCCCCGCATGTCGGCACGCACATCCTTCCACGATCCGGCCCAGAAGCCCGGCAGATCCTGTGTCGTCTGGATCGGCCGATGCGCTGGTGATGTCAGCTCGAGCAGCAGCGGCAGACGTCCACCGGCGATCGACGGATGCTGCCTGAGGCCGAAAAGCTCCTGGACACGGATCGTCAGTGTCGGCTCTTCGCCATCATACTGGATCGGATGCCGCTGGCCCGTCGGTGCTTCGAAATGCGTCGGCGCGAGACGGGCAAGGTCTCGCTGCAACTCATGTGGTATCAGTGCAATCAGGCCGTTCGACAGACCGGAGGCCGAAATGTCCGAGATCCCCGCGCGTCGCTCTGATAGGGAACGAACCATTCGTCCAGACGCGACAGCAACGCCTCGTCGCTCACATCAGGCCACGGTTCGCCGATGCCGCGATGAAGAAAGCCGATACGTTCGCGGAGCTGAAGCGCTTCTTTCGAAAAGGGAAGCTGTTCCAGCCCCAACTCGCGCACGCCTTCCGCCAGCGCGCGCGTCACCGCCTCACCTGTCGGCCGGGGAAGGGGTGCTTCGTCAAATACGATCGCGCCAAGTCGTGTGGCCCGTCTCGCCCTGACTTGGCGGCTTTGTCGGTCGAAGAACGTCTGCTCGCCGGTCGATATGGCGCCCGGCAATTCGGCATCCACCTCGGCGCGCGAGATTTCCGCCGCCGCCAGAATGCGTGCCTGGGCCGCCCGTCCGGTGAGGTCCGCGATGACAAGCATCTGGCTTGCAGCAAGCCGCTCGGTCTCCGGCAATTCCGCGCCGCGCCCGTTCGCCATGAGAAAGCGGCCGCGTGCGCCACGTTGAAGCGCGATGCGATCAGGAAAGGCATGCAGCAGCAGCCGGCCAGTGTGGCTGGGCTCAGTCGAGGTAACAGCATCGAGACCGCTGGCAAGGCGCGAAGCGAGCTGACGGGCGCCCTCGGCGCGCTCGCCGCGCTCCGACCGGAAGCGCCGCGCTCTTTCTTCAATATCGATACTGGTTCCGCCGAGACCCTGCTCGGTCAAAAGCACGGCAAGCCTCGCCGCCTCTTTCGCATGCCCGGTCTCGCCGGCTGAAATGACCATGGCAGCAAGACGTGGCGGCAGCGCAAGCTCGCGCATCGTCTTTCCACGCGCTGCGAGAGCACCCTCCTTGTCGAGTGCGCCGAGCTGGCGCAGCAGCGCGCGCGCCTCCGAAAGTGTCGTCTCCGGTGGCTGGTCCACGAAAGACAGCAACCCGGCGTCCTGAACGCCCCAATGCGCGAGGTCGAGGACGAGGCCGGAAAGATCGCTGGAGAGAATCTGCGGCGGTGTGAAAGCGGGCAGGGCAGCAGTCTGCCCCTGATGCCAAAGCCGGATTGCAATCCCTGGCTCGGTTCTCCCGGCGCGCCCGGCACGCTGGTCGGCCGAAGCACGGGAGACCCGCACGGTCTCCAGCCGGGTAATGCCGGTTGCGGCCTCGAACACCGGAAGCCGCTGCAAGCCGCTATCGATGACGATCCGCACGCCGTCGATGGTGATCGACGTCTCGGCAATCGAGGTCGCGAGCACGATCTTGCGGGTACCGGTTGCGGCCGGCCGTATGGCTGCATCCTGCTCTCTCTGCGTGAGGTTGCCATAGAGCGGCGTGATGATGGTGTCCGGTCCGAAACGCCCTTCGAGCCGCTCGGCCGTCCGCTTAATCTCTGCCTGCCCCGGCAGGAAGGCCAGGATCGAACCCTGTTCACTCGCATGCGCATCGACGATCGCGCGCGTCATGGTCTCTTCGATGCGCTCACCGCCAGGCCGGTCCTGATATCGGATATCGATCGGAAAGCTGCGTCCCATGCTCTCTATGACAGGCGGCTCGCCAAGCAGCGTCGCGACCTTCGCGACGTCGAGCGTCGCCGACATGACGAGGATACGAAGATCGTCGCGC